>JAHFPK010000092.1 GCA_023266715.1 Hyphomicrobiales bacterium
CTACTTTATTTATAATCGGCTAATCGGCATCGATAAAATGAAGCTGGGCTAGAACATCATGGCATTACCGGCATACACTACGACGTCTGAAAAGGTTTCCTACTATGGCCTGCGGGTTTCTGTCGGGCTGGTGCTGGTTTTCCTCATCGCACCCATTTTGGCAATCATGCCTTTGTCGTTTAATTCGGAAACTTTCTTCAGCTATCCCATGCCTGGATTCTCTACGAAATGGTATGTTGGCGAAGCTGGTTTTTTCACCAATCCGCGGTGGACTGGTGCGTTAAGACTTTCGATTATCGTTGCGGTAGCCACTACGATGCTGGCGACATTCCTTGGTACATTTGCAGCGCTTGGCCTTTCGCGTTCGAATATTCCGGGCCGGGCCGCCATCATGGCGGTGCTGATTTCACCCATGATAGTGCCGGTGATCATTTCGGCGATTGGGCTGTTTTTCTTTTATGCCTTCGTGGGATTGAACGGTACACTTGTTGGAATCATTCTGGCCCATACCGCCTTAGCCACGCCCTTCGTGGTCATTACGGTGACGGCTACCCTCATGAGTTTTGACCGCACCCTGATGCGGGCGGGGTCCTCATGCGGCGCTCCCCCTCACACGGTGTTTTTCAAGGTCGTGATGCCGCTCATTCTTCCCGGCGTCATTTCGGGAGCGCTGTTTGCCTTTGTCACTTCCTTCGACGAGGTGATCGTGATCCTGTTCATTGGCGGCCCGGAACAGCGCACCCTGCCGCGCCAGATGTTTGCTGGGATCCGTGAGCAGATCAGCCCCACCATCACGGCGGCGGCAAGCGTGCTGATTGTTTTTTCAACCATCCTTCTTGTGACGGTTGAGCTCCTGCGCCGGCGGGGCGAGCGCCTTCGTGGAATTAAAGGCTAGAGCATGTTCCGGCAAAGTTGCACGACTTTGCCGATAAGAACATGCTCCAGCTAATTGATCTGGGGCGAATTCGCTGTCGCGGACCTTCGGTTTTTTCCGCTCAGATGATTCCACCTGAGCGGAAAGTGCGCTAGGCGCGGCGCTTGAAATGCATGGGGAGCGGCGTTGCCGTTTCAACCAAACTTGTCGGTGCTGCGTAGGCCTTCATCTGTTTTGCCGCGCCAGCAAGATCGTCAGCCGCCAGGGACTGGCCGATCTGGTTTGACATGTCTGATAATGTTGCGATAGATGCAAAAAGACGGCCGATGGGGGCTGAATCTGCCAAGCTGCGGACCTTTCGAAGGGCGCTGGAACAGGTGCCAGCAAGATTGTCTTCACTTGAAAACGAGAACATTTCGACCATATGCGACTTGATTGTCATTACTCATACTCCACCGACTAATTCGGTTAAATTGACCGATGGGCGTTAACGGCGGGTAAACGATCTGGGGTGGCTTGAATCTCCATGGCCCCCACGCCTATACCTCTCCCGAATTACAGTTTCTTGAGGGTTTTATGGCGGGTCATTCACAATTCAAAAACATCATGCACCGCAAGGGCAAGCAGGACAAAATCCGCTCCAACGCCTTTGCCAAGCTGGGGCGTGAAATAACTGTTGCCGCGAAGGCGGGCCTGCCGGACCCGGATGCCAATTCACGGCTTAGGCTTGCAGTGCAGAATGCCCGGGCCGGAAACATGCCCTGGGACACGATTGAACGCGCCATCAAGAAGGCATCGGGCGTTGAGGGCGAAAATTTCGATTCGGTGCGTTACGAGGGCTATGGGCCAGGCGGCGTGGCCATCGTTGTTGAAGCGCTGACCAACAACCGCAATCGCACGGCCAGCAATGTGCGCGCCCTGTTCACCAAGTATGGCGGCAACATGGGGGAGACCGGTTCGGTGAGCTTCATGTTTTCGCGGGTTGGCGAGATTTCCTATCCGCTGGCCAAGGGCAGTGCCGATGCGCTTCTTGAAGCGGCGATAGATGCCGGGGCCGATGACGCGGTGAGCGATGAGAATGGCCATGTCATTACGTGTTCATTTGAAAACATTGGCGAGGTTTTCGCAAGCCTGGCGAAAAAGCTAGGCGATGCGGAGAGCGTGAAGATTGTCTGGAAGCCACAAACGCTGACGCCGCTTGACCAGGAAAAGGCCGAGACGCTTTTGAAGCTGGTTGATGCGCTGGATGAAGATGATGATGTGCAGAATGTCTTCAGCAATGCGGATATTCCCGATGAGGTGATGGCCAAGCTGGATGCCTAAGGTCCGCATCATCGGCATTGACCCGGGCCTGCGTCATACGGGCTGGGGCGTTATCGAGGCGGAAGGCACGCGGCTATCCTATGTGGCCGATGGCAGTGTTCATTCGGATGCGGATGCGCCACTGGCGGCGAGGCTTTTGCAGATTCACCGGCAGCTTGTTGAAATTTTGCAGCGCTATGCCCCTGATGAAGCGGCGATTGAAGAAACCTTTGTGAACAAGGATGCGCGGGCCACCCTGAAATTGGGGCAAGCGCGGGGGGCTGCCATGCTGGCTCCCGCCTTGGTTGGTATCGGCGTTGCCGAATATGCCCCCAATGTGGTGAAAAAATCCGTCGTCGGTGCGGGCCATGCGGAAAAGGACCAGGTGAAGCATATGGTGAAAGTGCTTTTGCCAAGGGCGGAGCTGAATACGGCGGATTCAATTGATGCGCTTGCCATTGCCATCTGCCATGCGCACCACCGGGGGACGCAAACACTCGCCAAAATTCTGGCGCGTTCTTGACTTGTTCTTTGCGAATGCCTACGCATGAGGCGGTGACAAAGCGAAGCACGCAGGAATCATGATTGGGAAGCTCAAGGGGCGGATTGACAGCTTCGGCACGGATTGGCTGATCATTGATGTGTCTGGCGTGGGCTATCATGTTTTTTGCTCGTCCAAAACTTTGGCGGCGCTGCCGTCGGTTGGGGAATTCACCGAACTTCACACAGAAATGCTGGTGAGTCAGGACATGATCCGGCTGGTGGGCTTTGCCTCCGTTTTGGAGCGGGAGTGGTTCAGGCTTTTGCAAACCGTGCAGGGGGTGGGAACGCGGGTGGCACTGGCCATTCTTTCCACTCTATCGGCTTCCGAAATTGCCAATGCCATTGCGTTGCAGGACAAGCCGATGATTGGACGCGCGTCCGGGGTTGGCAAGAAACTGGCGGAACGCATTGTGCTGGAATTGAAAGACAAGGCACCGGCCTTTACAGGCGGTGACGCAATGCTTTCCAAATTGCAGGCGGAGCTTGGGGGGCCAAGGCCGACCTCAGCATCGGATGCGGTGTCAGCCCTTGTCAATTTGGGCTACGGCCAAAGCCAGGCGGGTGCCGCCGTTGCCGCCGCCATGCGGAAGAATGGCGATGATCAGCCTACGGAGAAATTGATCCGGCAGGCGTTAAAGGAATTGGCGCTGTCATGAACCAGCGCCTCATAGACCGTGAAGACAGGCCGGAAGATGGTTTGGACTTCCATGTGCGGCCGCAGAGCCTGAATGAATTTGTGGGGCAGACCAAGGTCAAGAAAAACTTGGCGGTGTTTATTGAGGCGGCGCGGGCACGGGCGGAGGCATTGGACCATGTGTTGTTTGCAGGGCCGCCGGGGCTTGGCAAGACTACCTTGGCGCAGATCATGGCGCGCGAGCTTGGCGTGAACTTCCGGGCGACTTCCGGTCCCGTGATCGCCAGGGCTGGCGATCTTGCGGCGCTGCTCACGAATTTGGAAGACCGGGACATCCTGTTCATCGATGAAATTCACCGGCTCAATCCGGCGGTGGAGGAAATTCTTTATCCCGCCATGGAGGATTACCAGCTTGACCTCATCATCGGTGAGGGGCCGGCGGCGCGTTCGGTTCGTATTGATCTTGCCAAATTCACACTCATCGGGGCTACGACGCGTACGGGACTATTGACGACGCCTCTGCGTGACCGTTTTGGAATTCCCATTCGCCTTGATTTTTATACGGATGAAGAATTGCTGGATATTGTGAAGCGTGGATCTCGTGTGATGAAGGTGGCGATCACGGAAGATGGCGCGCGGGAAATTGCCAAGCGTTCGCGAGGGACGCCGCGCATTGCCGGAAGGCTTCTGCGTCGCGTGCGGGATTTTGCTTCCGTGTCGGGGGATGCGCGCATTGACGCGGGATCGGCCGACAAGGCATTGGGCAATTTGGATGTGGACAAGCGCGGGCTTGATGCGCTGGACCATCGTTATTTGAACTGCATCGCCGTCAATTTTGGCGGCGGGCCGGTGGGCATTGATACGATTGCAGCTTCGCTTTCGGAAGCGCGGGATGCCATTGAAGATATTGTTGAACCCTATCTCCTGCAAATCGGGTTTCTCAACCGCACTTCGCGCGGGCGCCTTTTGACCCCGCATGCCTTCAAACACATGGGTTTGCCCACGCCGCAACGGGCCGACATCACGCAAGGCATTCTGCCATTGGATGATGTGAATGACTGAGCGTTGGCCTGATCTCTCAGGGCGTATTGAAGGCCATATCCATATTCTGCCCATTCGCGTCTATTACGAGGACACGGATTTTTCCGGCGCGGTGTATCATGCGAACTACCTGAAATTCTGTGAGCGGGCGCGGTCCGATTGCTTGCGGCTGCTCGGCATTCATCACAGTGAGCTTCATGGGACTGCAAGTTTTGTGGTTCGCCGCATGGTCTGTGATTTCCTCAAGCCGGCGCTAATTGATAATCTGCTTGAGGTGGAAACGCGCTTTGTTGAATTTGCCGGGGCGCGGACGGAACTCGTTCAAACCGTGAGGCGGGTGGATGATAAGCTGTTTGAAGCTCAGGTCACCGTGGCGCTGGTCGACGGGCAGGGGAGGCCGAAGCGGTTGCCGCCGGAGATGACAAAAACGTTTCTTTCCCGTGTTGAATCAAGGAAGTAACAGAAACTTAACCATAAAACCTTCAATTGAGGTAGGGCTGGCCGCAACAGGATCGGCCTTGCGGTCGATTCTGCGAAAAACTCGCGAATCGCCGCAGTTTCGACAGATTTAACCTGTTTCAGGGCGCCACCCCAAAAGGGGCGTGGGGTTCAGGGACGGATTCCGGGGAAGTTGGGAAGTGGCATGGATCCAGTAGCTGTAGGTGCGGTGGCGCAAGCAGGGCAAATTTCGCTCTATCATTTAATCATGCAGGCGAGCTGGCCAGTATTCCTTGTGATGGTTGGCTTGGCCTTCGCCTCCGTCTGGTGCTGGGCTGTCATCATCGAGAAGTATTTTGCGGTGCGCCGCATGAACTCCGCCAATGACCGGTTTGAACAAAGCTTCTGGTCGGGCCAGTCGCTGGAAGACCTCTATCTCGCGCTCGGAACACGCAGCAATCTGGGCCTGTCGGCAATTTTTATGGCGGCGATGCGGGAATGGAAACGCAGCCAGGATGCCGCCCTTCGCGCCGGTTTCCAAGGGGTGCAAAAGCGCATTGAAAAAGTCGTTGATGTGCAGATCCAAAAGGAAATGAGCACGATCGAATCGCGGCTCTTGTTCCTCGCAACCACGGGTGCTGCCGCACCCTTTATCGGATTGTTTGGAACGGTCTGGGGCATCATGACCTCGTTCCAGGCCATCGCCAATTCGCAGAATACCAATCTGGCGGTTGTAGCGCCGGGCATCGCGGAAGCCCTGTTTGCCACGGCCATCGGCCTTGTGGCTGCCATACCAGCGACAATTTTTTACAACATGTTCTCAGCCGATGCGGGCCGGATCGGCATGCGTCTGGAAAACTTTGCTGACGAATTCTCGGCGATTATTTCGCGTCAGCTGGATGAGCGGGTTTAGACATGGCAGCAGCGGCAGGCGGGGCAAAGGGCGGTTATACGCGGCGCAATTCCAGGCGGCGCAAGTCCGTTGGCGTGATGCATGAAATTAATGTGACGCCTCTGGTAGACGTGATGCTGGTGCTGTTGATCGTGTTCATGGTGGCAGCACCTTTGATGACGGTGGGTGTTCCTATTGAGCTTCCCAAAACCGAAGCCAAGCAATTGAACAGCAGTGTCGAGCCGCTCACCATTACGGTGCAGGCCGACAAGACCATTTTCCTGCAGGAAACCCAGATACCGCTTGAAGAGCTTTCGCCGAAACTCCAGGCTATTGCCAAGAATGGTTATGAGGAACAGATATTTGTGCGCGCCGACACAAATGTTGATTATGGCTCGGTCATGGAAGTGATGGGTCTTCTCAATGGGGCTGGGTATCGCAAAATCGGCCTGGTCACGGGCAATCTCGATAAGAAGGCGGAAACATTGAATTAAGATGCGCAAAAGCCTGATCACATCCCTGGTGTTACATTGCGCGGTCCTCATCGCAGCGCTTGTAGTTTTACCCAATCCAGACCGATACAAGGTGAAGCCGCAGGATTCCATTCAGGTTGATATTTCCCAGATCACCGATGAATCAAAGCGAAAGGCCACGTCCAAAACCGTTGAAAAGCCAGTCGAGAAACCAGCTCCGAAGAAAGTCGAAGTTGTAAAGAAGGTGGAACCTGCGCCAAAGGTGGATGAAAAAGTGAAGACGGCCGTCAAGGAACCTGTGGCTGAGCCGCCACCGCCTGCGCCGAAACCGGAAGAGCCGAAAAAAGTGGAGCCGACGCCGCTTGATCCCGATCCCTTGAAGGACCTCCTCAAGAAGGTGGAGGAGGAACCGAAGCCGAAAGAGGAAGTAAAGAAGGCTGAACTAAAGCCGGAAAAGAAGCCGGAGAAAAAGAAACTGGTTAAGAAAAAGCCGGAACTGAATACGGATGATATCGCGGCTTTCCTGAACAAGACCAACGATGCGAAGACTGCCCCACAACAGCCTGCAGAAGTTGCAGGCGTACCGGAACTGGGCGCTGCCGATGTTCAGGGAACCGATGATGCGTTGGCTGCAACTCTAGTTGACGCACTTCGGCAGAAGCTGGCTGGCTGCTGGTCAGTTCCTCCGGGTGCGCGCGAAGCCAATATTACGGTCAAGGTTCGTTTTTACCTTAATCCCGACGGCACAGTAGCGGGTCTGCCAGAAGTTCTGAATGGCAGTGCCGACCCGCTATTCAGCACAACTGCGCAATCGGCAGTTTCGGCCGTTATGGAATGTCAGCGTTATGATTTTTTCCCGCCAGACAGGTATGACTTGTGGAAAGACAATACCGTCAACTTCAATCCAAACATGATGTTTGGAACTTAATCCCATGGAAATCTCAATGTTCAAATTTGCCCGTCTCAGATCCGCGAGAAACCTCATTCTGGTTCTATCCTTCGTGCTGGTGGCACTGGTGCCACGTACCAGCTTCGCGCTTGATGTTGACGTTTCCGGCGGCCGCATCAATCCGTTGCCGATCGCGATTACACCATTTCTGACTGGTGGCGGAGCGGAAGAAGCAGGCGTGACCCTCGGCGAAGTGATCAGCAATAATCTGGCCCGCTCAGGTTATTTCGAACCGTTGCCACAGAACTCTTTCATTGAGCAGATTACCGACTTTAACCAGGAGCCGCGCTTTGCCGATTGGCGGCAGATCCAGGCCAAGGCATTGGTCACCGGACAAGTTTATGTCGAAGGCGGCAAAATCCGTGTCGAGTTCAAGTTATTCGACGTCAACTCGCAACAGCAAATTGCGGCGCAGCAATTTTCCACCTCGCCAAAGAATTTGCGCCGTATCGGACATTTGGCGTCCGATGTCATTTACAAGGCCCTGACCGGTATCGATGGCTATTTTGATACGCGCATTGTTTATGTGGATGAATCTGGACCCAAGGACCAGCGGGTGAAGAAACTGGCGGTGATGGATCAGGATGGGTTTAATGTCCGTACGCTGACTGATGGCGAGGAGCTGGTGATCACGCCGCGCTTCTCGCCCAACAGTCAGGAAATCACCTATATGTCAATCGGGCAGGGGACGCCCCGGGTCTATCTCTTCAATATTGAAACGCGCCAGCGCGAAATTGTTGGCGAATTTCCCAATATGAGCTTTGCGCCGCGTTATTCGCCCGATGGCCAGCGCGTGATCATGAGCCTGCTTACGACCGATGGGCGCAATTCCAATATCTATGAAATGGATTTGCGTTCGCGGCAGTTGCGCCAGCTGACCAATACGCCGGCGATCAATACGGGCCCCAGCTATTCGCCCGATGGCAGCCAGATTACCTTTGAATCTGATCGCGGCGGCACCCAGCAGATTTATGTGATGGGCGTTGATGGTTCGGGTCAAAACCGCATCAGTTTTGGCAATGGGCGCTATTCAACGCCCGTGTGGTCACCCGACGGAAAATACATTGCCTTTACCAAGCAGGCAGAGGGGCGTTTTGCTATTGGCGTGATGGCGCCTGATGGCTCTGGTGAGAGAATATTAACCGAAGGCTACCATAACGAGGGGCCAACGTGGGCACCAAACGGTCGCGTCATCATGTTCTTCCGGGATATTCCCGGAGAAAATGGGGGGCCTCAGCTCTATTCGGTTGATATCACCGGATACAATGAGCAGCAGGTTCAAACACCGGGATTCGGTTCTGATCCCGCATGGTCGCCGCGTCTGAACTAGGTATATTTCGTGGGGGCCGGGGGGCTTGTCACGAGTGGAAGTAATGGAGTGGGTATGATGTTGCGTAAATTGAGCGGTGTAAAAATTGCCATTGCCTTGTGTTGTGTGTTGGCCCTGACGGCTTGCTCGAAGAAAAACACACCGAATCTGGAAGCTACTAATGCGGGGCTAGGCAGTGGTGTTTCAGCACCCGGCTCTGAAGCTGATTTTGCCACCAATGTGGGCGACCGCGTTTATTTCGTGGTTGACCAGGCAGACCTGACAACTGAAGCTCAAGAAACCCTGCGCAAGCAGGCCTCCTGGCTGCAGCAATATCCCGGCGTATCGATCCAGGTGGAGGGCCATTCGGACGAACGCGGCACCCGCGAATACAACATCGCCCTTTCTGCCCGCCGGGCCACGGCGGCGCGTGAATTCCTCATCGCCCAAGGGGTTGAAGCCAGCCGCATTTCTTCCATTGCCTATGGCAAGGAACGGCCTGCGGCACTTTGCGATGCCGAACAGTGTTGGTCACAAAATCGCCGTGCTGTCACGGTTATCACGGGCGGCGCAAGGACGAGCTGATAGTTTTCCCGAGCTCTGGCGGGTGAGGATTTGTTAACCCTGACCCGTCACAATGGTTAAAGACTATGAATCCTTGCTGCGCGGGATGTATCGGGCTATGTGCTCGCCGGATTTCCGTGAAAAGTGAGTTTGGATTAGCCGGTTGCGTTTTGGGCCGGGAATAGATTTGACCTGTTCCGACAGGGATCGCTGGGACGCGATGCTCCCGGGACAATATAGGAGTGGGATAGCATGATGCGTGGTATGGCGGGTTTCAAAATTGCAGTGGCTTGCTGCTGCTTTCTGGCATTGGCAGCGTGCTCGAAGAAGAATACGCCCGATTTGGAAGCGGGAACTGGCGGCGTTGGACAGGCAAGACCCGGTTCTGAGCAGGATTTCGCCACCAATGTGGGCGACCGCGTCTATTTTATCGTCGATCAGTC
>JAHFPK010000384.1 GCA_023266715.1 Hyphomicrobiales bacterium
CCATGCCTGCGGATCGAAGTACGGCGAGAGAAAATTCTGATCGCCCCACAGGATCATTTTCGTCTTGTCCATTGGCGCGTGGCCATAGTGCAGCTTCGGGCAGATGAAACTGGTCTTGTGCGGCGTGAGGCACATCACATCGAAGTTGCTGCCGTCACGCGGTGCAGTGTCGAGGCTCTTCCAATCGCGCTGCATATCCTCATCAGTCGGCACTGGCATTTGTTTTCTCCATGGCAAAGTTGATACATGCGCATGCGGCGCGCGTGTTGCGTTCGGTGATCGGGCCGCTTCCGATAAAGAACCAAAGGATCAATCGCAATTGTTCTGGCGTCACTTCGCGCTCCTGTTTGCAATTTTGTTGGCGAGAATTTCATCCTTCTGATAGCTGTTGCTGCCTTGCAGCCGCTCGATCACGCGCACATGCCTGTCCATCCACGCGACCACGAGGCGCGGCATGTCCGGTGCCATGTTCTGCCAGCCCTTCAATCCGGTGAAACTCCAATCCATTTCCTCGGCAAGCTCGGCGCAGATGGGCATGACCTCGACCTGCTCGCCTTCGATGAATGCAATGGCATGCCCGGTGCCGATGTGCGTGAGGCACCACCGGGTCGGCGTCTCGGTCTTAGCCGAGCGCAGGCGCTCAAGCGTCAATCCCAGCCCGCGATATTCCCAGCCCTGATAGGACACGGGCATCGGTCGGCCCTTGAGGGCACGCAAAAAGGTTGCCTTCTTCCACTTCATGATTGCGGCATCTCCAATTTGTGATGAAGGCTGAATGGCAGCGGCCCCGGCAGCACCCACAGGTGAAACATATCCGCGCCATCGATCAACTCGCTGTCGGGCGGATAGATTTCAACTCCGGTGGTCTCTGCCCCGGTCATTTCATTTTTGATGCGCTGCATCTCGTGGAAGCTCGGGCGGTCACCCGACATCGAAGAGATGGCGAGGTGCAGCACATTGCCAGTGCCGATGGGCACCCGGCGCACGAAGACCGAGAAGACATTGTTGGTCATCATCTTGTGGCATTCGCGCACCCAACTGCCCGGCGATGTGTGGTTCAACTTGAAAGCGCTCATGTCGAGATCGGTCAATTGTTTCCATGCGCCCCACTGACCGCTCCGGCGCGCGGAGCTTTCCTTGTCGAGAATGGCGCGGCGCTCATTGCGGCTCATGTGGGCGAGGATAGGATTGGTCATCTGTTTCTCCGTGGACATCTGTATTTGCGGTGACCGTCTGCTCGCCTGTACCATTGCGGCGGGCCGAGCGAGCAGAGGGCTGATTTATTTTTGACCACTTTTTTCTTCGCCGCCGCTGGCTTGGTCATTGCCAGCGGCTTCGGGGATGGCGTCACCATCCCGGTTGCCGCGATGCGCGTTCGTTTTTCTTTCATGAACACCTGCGACACCATTTTTTCTTCGACGTGCGGCTGCCAATTGATCACCGTCACGCAGTGCATGCACGGCGGATCGGGCGAGAGGCCGCGCGGCAGCGATGATGCAAGCGCAAGCACCGTCACCCCCACTGCCGCGTAAGGTGGCCACCTCATCCATCTGTGCCATTCATCTGCTCGGTTCCATTCATTTGGAACTGCACATGCGGTGCCCTGAACTGGATGACACCGACAGGCGGCGCGATGCCAGCGGTGACTTCACCGACCGCAATCTGGTCATGCAGTTCGGTGAGGCCAGCGATGCAGACATTCAAGGCGTCACCGAACTCGACGCTGGCGCGCACCCGGCGCTCCTGAATTTCATCGATGAGCCGCAGCAGATCACCTTCGCGCTTCTGCGCTTCATTCATCTGCGTATCGAAGACGCGCTTGGCATCATAGAGGCGGTCGAGCGCCGTGCGCACTTCACCCTGTACCCTGCCGACCTGATCGCCGACGATTGCATTGACCTCTTGCAGGCGTTGTTCAATTGCTTTTTGCATTGGGCATTCCTTTCATGTTGAAAACGAGCACCGCCCTGATGGCGTGGATTTGCTCTTCATACTTCACCGGGTCTTGGCGGTAACACGATCTCGCGTGCCACACGGTTGAAGGATCACGATTGAAGCGGGCAGCAATGCGGCAGTTGCTTGTCTGCGGCACGAGCCACGTGATCGTCTCATAGGCCGCGATGCGCCACGCCACCAATTCCTGACGGCGCGTTGCCCCGGTGAGTTCCGCGCGGCGGAAGCCGGACGCGACAGCGGCGGCATCGACAATCGCCTGCGTGGATGGCTTGCCGAAACGGCACAATTCAATGCGGCTTGGCAGTCGCTCGGTCCACTGGCCGAAGACAATGCCCTTCGGCGGCGTGGCGGCAACAATCTTGAAATCAAATGCTCCGTGGTTTTGCATGTTCATTTTTTACTCCGTGCGCTGATATGCCTGCTTGATGATATTGCGGCTCGCCCGCCAGTCTTGATGTTGACCTTTGCTGGCGATGACGATGCCCGACTTGCCGTTGCTTATGCGGGTAACGAGCAGGTGAATGTGCCTGTGATCCTTCACGACCTTGGTTGTGAAGCCCTCGCTCTCCAAGTCGCCAAGTAGCTCTCTTATGGTTTTTGTGATGCTCATTGTCTTCCCAAACCTCTTTGATTGGACAATTATTTGCCGCACATGGGACAATTCAGGAGTTTCGTGGGACATTTC
>JAHFPK010000385.1 GCA_023266715.1 Hyphomicrobiales bacterium
ATAAATGATGTAAATACATCAGAAATTGACTTTCGATACCGCAAATCTTTGACTATAAGCAATCATTTTGCTTGATTTTGTTCTGATTCTCTGGGACCTATGACTCAACCATCACAGGGGAATGACGATCATGCAGATAGACAGCACCACGCGCTCCCAACTCCTCAGTCTCGGTCTCGGTTCTTCCGACGGCATGTCGTGGAATGCGAGCACCCCGGAACTATATGAACTTGCCATCATGCGGGGCGAAGCCCAGGTGGCCGAAGGCGGCAGCCTTGTTGTCACAACCGGTAGCCACACCGGCCGCAGCCCGCAGGACAAATTCATCGTGCGCGATGCCGCAACCGAAAACACCATCTGGTGGGACAACAACCGGCCCGTGACGCGGGCGCATTTTCAGGCCCTGAAGCAGGATTTTCTGGTCCATGCCCGCAACAGCAATCTGTTCATTCAGGATCTCGTCGCTGGTGCCGATCCCGCTCACCAATTGCAAACCCGCGTAATCTGTGAAAATGCCTGGCATGCGCTGTTCATTCAGCATCTTCTGATTGCGCCAAAGAACGACCAGGGCTTTGCCCCCGGCCTCACAATCATTGACCTGCCATCCTTCAAGGCGGATCCGCAGCGCCATGGCACCCGCGGCCAAACCGTGATCGCCCTTGATCTCACCAACGGGCTTGTCCTCATTGGCGGCACCCAATATGCGGGCGAAATCAAGAAATCCGTGTTCACGGTTTTGAATTACCTGTTGCCTGAGAAAGGCGTGATGCCCATGCATTGCTCGGCCAATATGGGTGCTGCCGATGACACCACGGTTTTCTTCGGCCTCTCCGGCACGGGCAAGACCACGCTTTCAGCCGATGCCACGCGAACCCTGATTGGCGATGATGAACATGGCTGGTCTGATAAGGGCATCTTCAATTTTGAAGGCGGCTGCTATGCCAAGGTGATCAAGCTGTCGGCTGAAGCAGAGCCCGAAATTTTCGCAACAACGAAGCGCTGGGGTACGGTGCTGGAAAATGTCGTGATGGACGTGAAAACGCGCAAGCTCGATTTGAACGACAGCGTTCTCACCGAGAACACGCGCGCGGCCTACCCATTGAACTACATTCCAAATGCAAGCGCTTCCGGACTTGCAAGCGTGCCAAAAAACATTGTCATGCTCACCGCTGATGCGTTTGGCGTGTTGCCGCCCATTGCCCGGCTGACGCCGCAACAGGCCATGTATCACTACTTGTCCGGTTACACCGCAAAAGTGGCCGGAACCGAGCAGGGCGTTGCGGAACCAACAGCCACATTCTCCACCTGCTTTGGCGCCCCCTTCGTTCCGCGCCACCCCAGCATCTACGGCAATCTGCTGCGCGATCTCATTGCGCGCCATGATGTTAAGTGCTGGCTGGTGAACACGGGCTGGACCAGTGGCGCCTATGGCGTGGGCACCCGCATGCCGATCAAGGCGACCCGCGCTCTCCTTGCCGCGGCCATGAGTGGCAAGCTCGACGACGCGGACTATCGCACCGACGCGCATTTTGGCTTTGCTGTTCCCAAGGCCGTTGAAGGGGTGGACGCAACGATCTTGAATCCACGCGAAACCTGGGCCGATAAAAAAGCCTATGATGCCCAGGCACGGAAACTCGTGTCCATGTTCGTGAAGAACTTTGATACCTTCAAGGACCATGTTGGAAGCGATGTGATGGACGCCAGCCCGCAAATGGCATTGGCGGCGGAGTAGGTGTTGCCAATTCTTCCCTCTCCCCTTGAGGGAGAGGGTGGCGCGGAACGCGACGG
The DNA here is from genome assembly GCA_023266715.1 of Hyphomicrobiales bacterium. Classification (GTDB taxonomy): domain Bacteria; phylum Pseudomonadota; class Alphaproteobacteria; order Rhizobiales; family Aestuariivirgaceae; genus Aestuariivirga. Next base: position 1,789 of record JAHFPK010000385.1, read on the forward strand.
GTGAGGGGTATACTTCCGCAAGCTCTGGAATTTCGAATAGCCCCCTCATCAGCGGCTTCGCCGGACCTTGTTCCGCAAGGGGAGAAGGGAAAAATTAGCCGTGCTCAACGCAGATCTGCAGCGACTCCGCCTGCGACAGGCCCACATCAAACAGCATGCAACTGTGAGGATCGGCTCTATCCTCGTGGGCCTTCTCACGGAAATGACGGCACGATGAACAGATACCAAAACTCGGTTGCTCTCGGCGCTTCAGGTCTGTTTCGAGCAGATCGGCCAAGCCCTTGGCCAGCCGCCGCCTAGTTTTCCCGCCCAGATCATCCAATGATTTAGACAACTCCGCCAGCGGATCGTATTTGAGAATCTCAATTCCCTTCTCGGTCAGCGCCAGACAAATGGAGCGCCCTTCATCCTGCCGCGGAGACTTTGCTATAAAGCCCTTGCGCTCAAGCGCCTTGATGGTTTGTGAAATGGTGCCCTTGGTGGAGCCGAGAAACCGGGTGAGGGCGATGGGTGAATTGGAAAAGCGATTGGCGCGCGAGAGATAGCGCAGCGCCTCCCACTGGGCCGGGTTCAAGCCGCCTTCATGTTCGCCCGACCGCATAAGCCGCGTGAGGCGTTCCAGTGGCCAGGCAATGCTTGCGTTTTCTATTTTATCCTTTGCCATGACTTACGCGCTCTTATTTTCCTTCGCCCCGTGGGGGAGAAGGAGGGGCCCAAGCGAAGCTTGGGAGGATGAGGGGGCGTTGGTACTTGAATTGAGAGACTTGATCCCCCTCACCTTCCCACGCGTTCCGCACGGGCCCCTTCCTCCCCGCTGGGGCGCGGAAAAATTTGCGAGGCTGACAACAACGT
>JAHFPK010000093.1 GCA_023266715.1 Hyphomicrobiales bacterium
GATCACGCTGGACTGCGATGTGATCCAGGCCGATGGCGGCACGCGCACCGCCGCCATCACCGGCAGCTGGATCGCGCTCCATGATTGCCTGAAATGGATGGAAGCGCGCTCCATGTTCAAGACCTGGCCGATGAAGGACCATGTGGCGGCGATTTCCTGCGGCATCCATGGCGATGGAGTCGTGCTCGATCTGGATTACGAGGAAGATTCAGGTGCGGCTACGGACGCCAATTTCGTGATGACGGGGGCGGGCGGCATTGTTGAAATACAGGGCACTGCGGAAGGCGAGCCCTTCAGCCAGGACAAATTCCTAGAGCTCATGGGCATGGCGCGCAAGGGCATCAACGAACTGGTTGGCCTGCAGAAGGCGGCGATTGCTTGATCACGGCGCGGCACATTCTCGAAACTGTTCTGTATGCGGAGGATTTGGCCGCGGCGCGGCGTTTCTATGGCGATGTGCTGGGGCTTCCGGTCTATCAGGAAGTTGACAAGCGCCTGGTTTTTTTCCGCTGTGCCGGCCAGATGCTTTTGGTGTTCAATCCCCTGCTCTCGGCGGCGCAGATGTCGGCGAAGGGGCCGCCCGCCCATGGCACGAGAGGCAATGGACACGTCTGCTTTCGCAGCACACTTGCAGAATTGGATGACTGGCAGAAACAATTTGCGGCTCATGGTGTGACAATCGAACGTATCGTGGACTGGTCCGATGGCGGAAGGTCACTTTATATTCGCGATCCCGCCGGAAATTCCGTGGAATTTGCCGAGAGCCGTATTTGGGGCTTGCCTGAATGGAAGACTCTCAGAGATCAAAAAATAGTTGTGGCCACCCATAATCAAGGCAAGCTGCGCGAGATCAATGAGCTGTTGTCGCCCCATGGGGTGACTGCCGTTTCCGCAAGCTCGCTGGGCTTTGATGAGCCGGAGGAAACCGAAACAACCTTCACCGGCAATGCGAAACTGAAAGCCGTCTATTCTGCCGAACGTTCAGGCCTTGTGGCGTTGGCCGATGATTCAGGCCTCTGTGTTGATGCGTTGAATGGCGATCCCGGTGTTTACACGGCGAACTGGGCGGGGCCGGAACGGGACTGGACCATGGCCATGCGCATGGTTGAGGAAAAACTGCAAGCCCTTGGTGCGACGACACCTGAAAAACGCAAAGCCAATTTCAATTGCACCTTATGCGTGGCCTGGCCCCATGGCGAAGTGCAGTTCTTTGAAGGCCGGGTTCACGGCCATCTAACCTGGCCGCCGCGCGGGGCGCACGGTTTTGGCTATGACCCCATGTTTGTGCCCGATGGCGAAACGGAAACCTTCGGTGAAATGGACCCGGCCAAAAAAACCTTGATGTCGCACCGCGGCCGCGCCTTTGAGAGGCTTGTCGATGCCCTCCTCTAACGAAGATTTCGGCATCTATGTGCATTGGCCGTTCTGCAAGGCCAAGTGCCCCTATTGCGATTTCAATTCCCATGTGCGCCACCATGAGGTTGACGCGATGTCATTCGCGAAGGCGCTCACCGCAGAATTGAAATGGTTTGCCGACATCACGCCAGGACGCAAGGTGAGCAGCATTTTTTTCGGGGGCGGGACGCCATCCCTGATGCCGCCTATGGCTGTTTCCGAAGTTATCGATCAAATCGCGCAGCTTTGGCCCGTTGCGGACACGGTGGAAATTACGCTTGAAGCGAACCCCACCAGTGTTGAGGCAGAAAATTTCCGGGGCTATCGCACGGCGGGAGTGAACCGTGTTTCGGTTGGCGTACAGGCGCTGAATGAAAATGATTTGAAGGCGCTGGGCCGCCAGCATACGCCCGATGAGGCCCTGAAGGCTTTTCGTCTCGCGGCAAAAGTTTTTCCGCGCGTCTCCTTTGACATGATTTATGCAAGGCCACAGCAGACACTTGATGCATGGCGCGATGAATTGACCCGCGCGCTTGGCGAGCAGGAGGGCCACATGTCGCTTTATCAGCTCACCATTGAACCCGGCACGGTCTATTTCGATCTCCACGCCAAGGGCGCACTTATTGTTCCCGATGAGGACCGCGCTACGGACCTGTTTGATCTTACGCAAGCGCTCACCGAAAAGCATGGCCTTTCGGCTTATGAGGTTTCAAACCATGCCAGCGAGGGACAGGAGTCGCGGCATAATCTGCTCTATTGGCGATACGGCGAATACGTGGGGGTTGGTCCTGGCGCGCATGCCCGTATTGCCGATGGCAACAATCGCCGCGCCATTGTCATGGAAAAATATCCCGAGACCTGGCGCAAGCTTGTAAATGAAAAAGGCCAAGGCATTGCTGAAGACAATCTTGTGCCGCCGGTTGACCAGGCTTCGGAATATCTGATCATGGGCCTGCGGGTGAGCGACGGCATTGATCTCGCGCGCTATGAAAATCTCAAAGGCCAGCCCATGGATTCTACGATGATTGACGGATTGAAATCACTGGGCCTGGTGAAGCAAGAGGGCCAACGCCTGATGGCCACGACGCAGGGACGTCGCCTGCTCAACGCTGTGATTTCTGAACTCGCAAATTAGAGCATGACTGCCATTGACTGAATTGGATATCGCCGGCCCTCATCCGCTATGGCTTCAATAAAAAGCGAAATCGCAAATTAGAAATGCGTTGGCGCCGGCTGGATGACATCGGGGCCGCCGGGGCCCATTTGCAGAATGGCGAGGCCGCGCTCGATCAAGCCATTTTCACGGAAACGAAACAGTCCGTTTGAACCCTGGAAACCGGTGGGGTTTGCAATGCCCACTTCCGAAACATCGCCGGTCTTCTGGAGATTGACGGCAAAGGCCACGGCATCATAGGCGAGGCTTGCGATGCGCGGCGGCCTGGTCCCGTAGCTTGCCACATATTTCTGTTCGAAGGCCTGCACCATTTCGGGCGCAACGCCGGCATACCAGCCGCCCAGCGCAATGGGGGTCGAGCGGGTGAGACCGTCATCCCACAGGCCGGTTCCCAAAATTTTCGTGGTCCGCGGATTTATCCCATTGCCTTCCAGGGCCCCGCTGACGGTGCGCAGCATCTGGCCGCCTTCCGGCAGGAGCAAAGCGCTGCCCTGCCCCGAAAGAGATGCGGCAATGCTGGCGGCGGGCTGCGTCACGGCCGCAGGTTCGCGCGCATAACTCTGCGCTCCGGTGATCGTGCTGCCTTCGCTCAGGGCCGCGCGGCCAAGAGCCTGTTCAATGGCCGTGCCATATTGCGAGGCGGGATAGAGGAGCGAGATATTGCGGTAACCCTTGGCCGCCGCATAGCGCACCACGTTGGAGACTTCCTCATCGGGCAGGAAGCTCATCAAAAATGTGCCTTGCGAGGCCACCGAGCTCACTGACGAAAAGGCAATGACATTCACATTGCGCGAGCGGGCCACCGGAGACACGGCCTGCACTTCAGTGGAGAGCAGCGGCCCTAGAATAATGCCCGCCCCTTCATCAAGGGCAGACTGGGCCGCGATGCGGGCCGTCTCGGGCGTGCCTCCGGTGTCTTTGACAATCAGGTTGCTGCCGCCCACATCCTTGAGCGCCAATTCCGCCGCCTGCTGCAGGGCGCGGGCAATGTTCTGGGTTTCGCCCGGGGCCGAGAGCGGCAGGAGCAGCGCTATTTTGGTGTTTTGTACGGGAGGTGTTCCCTGTTGGGGGGTGGAATCATCGCTGAACAGATCGCCCATGCGCGAGGCCGCGCCGCAGCCCGTTAGCAGCAGGACCAGGAACACGGCCAGCAGATTTCGCCACTCCCGCCCCAACACCGGTTGCGCTACACTCAATCCACTCACTTCGCCACCCCAACGGTATCCCATGAAGCCACAGACACTACACACTCCCCGACGCTATAGCATAGGTGCGAGCCAATTCGAGGCGGAAAAATTGACCCCTGGGCTTTATGTGACGGCAACGCCGATTGGCCATCTGGGCGATGTGACGCTGCGGGCGCTCGCCACCATGGCCGCCGTTGATATCCTGCTGTGCGAGGATACGCGCACCACGGGCAAGCTCCTGGAACGCTACGGCATTCGCACAAAACTCATGGCCTATCATGAGCATAATGCGGCCAAGGTGCGGCCCGGTATTTTGCGCTCTTTGGGTGAAGGGCAGTCAATCGCACTGGTCAGCGATGCGGGCATGCCGCTTGTCTCCGATCCCGGCTACCGGCTGGTGGTGGACTGTGTTGCCAATGCCATTCCTGTCACCGCAATCCCCGGAGCATCGGCCGTGCTTACGGCATTGGCGCTTTCGGGCCTGCCCACGGACAGGTTTGCCTTTCTTGGTTTTCTTCCCACCAAATCCGGTGAGCGTAAAAAACTTTTAACCGAATTCATGAATGTGAAGGCAACACTGATCGCATTTGAAAGCCCACACCGGATTGTCGATGCACTGGCCGATGTGGCAAGCACATTCGGCGACCGACGCGTTGCCGTCTCACGGGAACTCACCAAGCTTCATGAGGAAGTGTTGCGTGGAACGGCATCGGAGGTTCAGGAAATTCTAGGCTCACGCCCGTCGGTCAAAGGCGAGATCACACTGGTGATTGCGCCACCTGAACAAAACGCGGTGCAGGCCAGTGTTGAAGATATTGAAGCGGCCATCGATGAGGCGCTTCAATCCATGCCGGCGGCCAAGGCAGCGGCAGACATTGCCAAACGTTTTGATCTCGCAAAGAAGGATATCTATTCACGCATACTGGCGCGAAAAGATGAATAGAAAACGCGAACAGGCGGAGAAGCGCGGGCATTTTGCCGAACTTGTTGCGCTGATGTATCTGCGCCTGAAGGGTTACCGGCTGCTGGCCCAGCGTTTCAAGACGCCGCAGGGCGAAGTGGACCTCATCATGCGGCGGCGCGACGTCACCGCCTTCATCGAAGTCAAGGCGCGGGGCACGCGCGACCAGGGCGTTGAAGCTGTCACCACCACCCAGTCCAAACGCATTTCGGCTGCGGCGCGGTTCTGGATGGCACGCGACAGGATATCCAACCGGAATTTCTGCCGTTTTGACATCGTTGTGGTGAATGCCTATTTCTTGCCGCACCACATCGAGAATGCCTTTCCAGGAGACGCGTGAATCATGTCGCTCAATGTCGCCGTCCAGATGGACCCCATCGAGAAATTCAACATCAAGGGCGATTCCACCTTTGCGATGATGCTGGAAGCGCAACACCGCGGCCACACGCTGTTCTACTACCAGACGAAAACCCTGGCGCTGGCGGGCGGCATTCTTTCCGCCACGGGCCACGAAACAAAAGTCCGTGACGAGCCCGCGAATTATTTTTCGCTGGGCGAAGAAGAGCGCGTGAGCCTCAGCGACTATGACGTCGTCCTCATGCGCCAGGACCCGCCCTTCGACATGGGCTATATCACCGCCACCCACATGCTGGACCATATTCATCCCAAGACACTGGTGGTGAATGATCCCACGGAAGTGCGCAATGCGCCGGAGAAACTCTTCGTCCTGAACTACAGGGAATTCATGCCGCCAACGCTGATCACCCGCGATCCTTCCGAACTTGCAGCGTTCCGCATGGAGCATGAGGACATCATCATCAAGCCACTCTACGGCAATGGCGGTGAAGGGGTTTTCCGGATCAGGGGCAGCGACCAGAATTTTGTTTCGCTGCTTGAGCTCTTCGGCCAGACCTATCCGCACCAGCCCTATATCGCGCAGAAATATCTCCCCGATGTCAGGAAAGGCGACAAGCGCATCATCCTTGTCGACGGAAAATTTGCGGGCGCCATCAACCGGGTGCCCGCCGCCCACGAAAGCCGCTCCAACATACATGTGGGAGGCAGGCCCGAGCCCGCAACGCTGACCAAGCGCGAGCGCGACATCTGTGAAGCCATGGGGCCGGACTTGAAGAAGCGTGGGCTGATTTTTGTCGGCATCGATGTGATCGGCGATTATGTAACCGAGATCAACGTGACCTCTCCCACGGGCATCCGCGAAGTGAAACGTTTCGGCGGGGCCGACATCGCAGTGTTGATCTGGGACGCGATTGAGGAGCGGATGCTGGGGTGAGGCAAGCCCACTTTTTTGTCATCGCGGGATTTGTTTCACGCTGTCCTGTTGACTGTGATCGTTCGTAATACGATCCTGTTCTCGCCACCCATCAGAAGCTTTGAATTGATCGCCTTCTCCCATGCCACTTGGCATGGGAGAAGGCGGGCGAAGCCCGGATGAGGGCCCTTTGTTTCAATGATTTCAGGCTTTCGAACTTGTATCAAGCAGCCCTCACCCGCCCTTCGGGCACCCTCTCCCATGCGAAGGCGCACGGGCGAGGGCCAATACGTCAGCGACGTGTCAAAAGCTAAAACGATTTTTCCAAATTTGCCTCAAAGTCCTTACCCCGCATGTAGCGGATAATAAAGAAGCTGAAGACCAGCAGGCCGCTGATCATGATCACGCCGCTTTCGCCGCCCACATATTCAAGCACCAGGGCTGATTTGGTCTGGGTCATCTCTGTCATGAGTTCCCAGGCCATATTTGCTGCCGCATGGGCGATGGCCACGGCCCAGACGCTTCCGGTCCAGACCCTGATGAAACCGAAGAACACGCCGGCAAGGGTGAGTGTCACCAGGAACAGGGGCACGACGAGCAGCGGGCTTCCCGTATTGTGGTAATAGACGGTGGTGAGCATGAGCGGCAGATGCCAGATGCCGTGCAGCAGGCCCACGATCAGCATGGCGGGAACGACGCCAAAGGAAAACAGGTGTGTCAGCATATAGCCGCGCCAGCCGATCTCCTCGCCCAGCGCAAACAATGTTCCAATGAGAAGGCCGGAAAGTATTTTGAAAATCGCAAAGGCTGCGGACCCGGTGATTTGTGGCGACGCAAAAACTGCAAGTCCTGCAATCGACAGGATAACAAGGCCCACCAAATGAATTGCCGCTGGTCCGGCGATGGCCAGGGGCCAGCCCTTGAATCCGGCGCGGTCAAGGCCGAGGAGTGACAGGACTTTGCGAAATCCACCTTCGGGCGCAATCAACGTCAGCATGATCACCGCCGCAATGGTCGGCGTCATCATCGTCACAACAAGGCTCGCTTCACCGAGAAACGGAACTGCAAAAACCACAGCCACGGCAAGCGCCAACGTGATCGCATAGAAGACAAGTGCCTTGCGGGAGTTTTCCATGGATCGCCTTCCTGCCTTTTCCCCGCTGGCATCTGCCAGAGAGCTATTTGATTGCCGTCTCCGGTCTGTTGCGCGAAAGGTTCGGGCCTGTTGTGACTACTATCACGATTGCGGTGATCACCCACAAAAAACACCATATCCACCACAAGCGGAGTTGATCGCCGCCTTCGAACATCCTCCAGACAAAAGCAATCGTGTTGTTTGAGGCGTGCATGAGCATCGGCATCAAAAGGCTTCCACCCGTGTGAAGGTAAATCCAGCAAACCACAATCGAATAGCAGACAACGCTGATGCCCCAAGGCAAAACATTTGCGGAGTCATACTCAACGCCGTAGAGCGGCGCGTGCCAAACCATGTGAATGAGTCCAAGAATCAATGCGGCTGCAAGCGCGGTGCGGCCAATGAGAAGTCTCGGGAGGGCAAAGCCGCGCCAGCCTGGCTCCTCGCCCAAGCCAATCCACAGAAAGATGAAGACAAAGCGAACTGCCATCTGGCCGGCATCGGGAACCTCAGAGGCCGCAACGCGCTGGGCCCCCAGGAGAAAGTTGATGGCCAGCGCCGAGAGGGTCAGCGCGACAGGAAGCAGAAGCACCAGCGCGTACCACTTCCAGCCAACGCGCCAATGAACAATCTTGCGTAGCATTTCCCGGATTGCCGGCCACCCGCCGGCAATCGCAAGCACGATCAGTGCCGCCAAAAGCGGGCCAATGGGCAGGATCGGCGCGTCAACGTTTACGGGGTCAATGCGGTACCAGACCCACGCCCACCAGGAGAGCGCGTAAGCGAGAATGATAAACACGACAAGCTGGTTTCGTTGAACGAACCGGATTGGCCCACTCGAACCTTCGGTATCTTTGGGCGGCATGTTTCGGTCCTTTTTGTTATCGCTTATTCTAGATTTTACCCGGACCTGACAAGCTGTGCGCGAAGCGCACCAGCTAGCTGAAGGCCAGGACCGCGAAGAGAACGGCAAGCAACGCCGAAATGCCGGCCAGCGGGCCCAGCTTTGGAAGCCGGGCGGCCAAAGCAACATTGCCTTTGCGGATTTCCCCGTAAGTCATGTAGATCAGGCCGGTCACTACGGTGAGCGACAGAATGAACACGGCCTTGGCCCAGAACAGTTGCGGCAGGCTGCCAAAGCCGTCCCATTTGCTCCACACCATGATAAGGCCGGTGACCCAGAGGAGTGCGACGCCGGTGGCAGATACTTTCGCAAGCAGCGGTCCAAGACCCCGCACCACCTTTGCCTCATCGGCAGGCATGGCCAAGGCGCGGCGCATGATGACGGCGCTGGCGAAACCGCCTGCCGCACCAAGCATCAAGCCAACAAAATGCAGAAACAGGACGACCGCGTTCATTTCCAACTCCTTCGCTGAGGTTTTTCACCGGTACGATTCAAGACGGCAAAGTTTGCTGCAGAGGGCGGGGAATGGCAAGGGGGAAGGTGCGGATGTAAGGCCCCTTCTCTCGCCTCACGCAGCATCCGCGGGATGAACGCGCTTCTTGATTTCCGCACCGCGCTCGCGTTCCACGATGGCAATATCATATTGGCTTTGCAGATCGAGCCAGAACTGGGCACTGTTACCGAAATAGAGCGCAAGGCGCAGTGCAGTATCCGCCTTGATTGACCTGCGGCTATTGAGAATATCGGTAACGCGCCCCGACGGCACGCCGAGATCGAGTGCAAGGCGGTTGGCGCTCAGCTTGCGCATCGTCATTTCGCGGCGAAGCAGGCGGCCGGGGTGTACCGCAGGTGCCATGATAATAATCAGTTTTCGGTAGAATTAAACGCGGGTTCCTCTGGATATTCATCCCATGTTCTGCCGCGATATTCACGTCCCGTGGCCTTTTTATTTGTGCCGCCCCATTGCTTGAAGAAAAATGCCGTATCATGCTTGCGGCATTGGGCCTTAATTTCTCGTACCCATTTTTGTTCAATTGGGCGTGATCCCGGTCCTGACTCGCCGCCCACAATTGCCCAATGAATGCGCGAGAGATCAACAGGTCCGACCGGACCCAAAAGCGGCTCAAATGAAACAAAACGAATTGCAGCAGGCGTATCTCTCAATATTGAAACGCGCTCAACAAATTTTTCGCTCTCGACAGAAGTGCCGAGCCAGATATGTGAAGCCACTTTCAGTCCCAGCGACTCAATAACTCGTTTCATATTTTCCGGGCGCTTTGTCAGGATTTGATAGACGTGGTGATCTGCAGTCACCATCGTATTCCAAACTTCTGCAATGAACTCGGATGGAACTCCGTCCTGAAACAAATCAGACATCGAGTTCACAAAAATCTTTCGCGGCTTTTTCCAACGCA
>JAHFPK010000386.1 GCA_023266715.1 Hyphomicrobiales bacterium
CTTCGAGCAGTTGCAACTGGTGCCGCTTCTGGTGGTGACGCCGCTTACTTTCCTCGGCGGCAGCTTCTATGCCATCGAAATGCTGCCGCCCTTTTGGCAGACGGTCAGCCTGTTCAACCCCGTGGTTTACCTGATCTCGCTTCTGCGCTGGAGTTTCTTCGGCATGACCGACGTGAGCATCGGTGCAAGCCTTCTTGTGATGGGGGCCTTTCTTGCCGCCTGCCTTGCCATCATCGCCTGGATATTCAGGACTGGGTACCGGCTCAAAAACTAGGCACAACCGAGATCTGCCAAAAGTTTTGGCACCAGCGATTGAAATGCCCCCTGCTCAATCATGCCTGCAATGGTTTCAATATCCGTTGAGAATTCCCGGTCCTGCTCGCGCGACGCAGCTTTTGAGCGGACAAGTTGATGGGTTTTCTCCAAATCCTTCGAAGATTTGAGCGGCCGCCGGAAATCAATGCCCTCCGCCGAAGCCATGAGTTCAATGGCCACAATGCGCGCCAGATTGGCATTCATCGGCCCCAGCCTGCGTGCCCCATGGGTTGCCATGGAAACATGATCTTCCTGATTGGCTGACGTGGGCGCCGAATCAACCGAGGCCGGGTGCGACATCTGCTTGTTCTCGCTCATCAGGGCCGCTGCCGTGCATTGCGGAATCATGAAGCCGGAATTGAGCCCGGGGTTACGAATCAGAAAGGGCGGCAGGAGCGAAATCGAAGAATCAATCAGGGCCGCCATGCGCCTTTCCGACAAGGAACCCATTTCGGCAATGGCAATGGCAATCATATCCGCCGCAAAGGCCACCGGCTCCGCGTGGAAATTGCCGCCTGACAACACCGCGCCATCTTCCGCAAAAACCAGCGGATTATCGGAAACGCCGTTGGCTTCAATCATCAAAGTGCGCGCTGCATTAGCGAGAAGATCAAGGCACGCCCCAATCACTTGCGGCTGGCACCGGAAGGAATAGGGATCCTGCACCCGTTCATCATTAACCAGGTGCGAGGCGCGAATGGCGCTGCCAGCAAGCAACCGGCGATAATGGGAAGCTGCAAGTATTTGGCCGGGATGAGGTCGCAGCGCATGAATGCGCGGGTCGAAGGGCGTATCGGACCCCATCACCGCGTCAATCGAAAGTGCGCCCGCAAGAATGGCTGCAGCAGCATTGCGTTCTGCCGCAATCAATCCAAATAATGCCAGCGCCGTCGAAACCTGGGTGCCGTTGAGAAGAGCAAGCCCTTCCTTTGGACCCAGTGCAACAGGTTTGATCCGCGCCGCCACGAGCCCCTTTGCGCCACTCAAGCGCTTGCCCCTATGGGAAACCTCGCCCTCACCGATGAGCACAAGGCTTAAATGTCCCAGCGGAGCCAAATCGCCCGAAGCACCAACGGAGCCCTGCCCCGGAATGATGGGTAAAACGTCAGCATTTATTAAATCAACCAATGCTTCCATGGCAGCCAGCGAAATGCCGGAGGCCCCTTGCGAAAGAGCATTGACCTTGAGCAGCATGATCAGCCGCACCACGCCTTCGTCCAAAGCCGCCCCCACACCCGCCGCATGGGAACGCACGATGTTGATCTGCAGCTTTGAAAGATCTTCTGATGCAATGCGCGTCTTGGCCAATTTTCCAAAACCCGTGTTAACGCCGTAGATCGCATCGCCCGTTTTGAGCAGCCGCGCCACCGTTTCCGCACTTTTGGCAATCAGCGCCCGTGCTTTGGCTGAAAGCAAAACACTGATCGGTCCGGCCAACGCCGCCCGCGCATGGGCCAGTGTAATCGTGGTTTCACCAATGATAATTTTCATGACAAACGCCTCACAGTTTCGGTAAATTTCCCTTGAATTCGTTCTTCGTCGAGATGGCGGCGATCCTTCACCACATGGGAGCCGCCCACGATCACATCCTTCACGGCGGAATTTCCGGCCGAAAATATCCAGGCATCAAGGGCGGCATCGCGCTCGCGCCCAATCGTTGTGGGAAGTCCATCATCGAGCACCGCGATGTCACAACGCTTGCCCACTGCAATTGCTCCCACCGGCTGATCGAGACAGGAGGCTCCACCTTTAAGGACAGCATCAAGCAAGGTTCGGCCAGTCGAGGCACCGGCCCTGGAGGCCAGCGCATTGCGCGTGCGGTCCCTCAGGCGCTGTGAATATTCCAGCATGCGCAGATCTTCCGCCGGAGAAATCGTGATCTGGCTGTCGCTGCCGATAGCAACTGTTCCACCATGCTTCATGAATTGGCCTGCCGGGAATATGCCATCCCCAAGATTTGCCTCTGTCGTCGGGCACAGGCCCGCAATGGCGCCCGACTTCACAAGCCTTTGAGTTTCAGCTTCCGTCATGTGGGTCGCATGAATAGCGCACCAGCGTGACGAAACATCAAAATTATCCAGCAGGAACTCAACCGGGCGCTTGCCGGACCATGCCAGACAATCGTCAACTTCCTTCGTCTGTTCGGCGACGTGAATGTGGATACGTGCGTCTTTTTCAATGCTATTCAGGATAGTCTTCAAGAGGTCCGGCGTTACGGCACGCAAACTGTGGGGCGAAATGCCCAGCCGCCGCAGTGGATTGGTCGCGCATACGTTCTTCAGCGTTTCATAAATTTCCAGAAACCGCTCCGCATCA
>JAHFPK010000387.1 GCA_023266715.1 Hyphomicrobiales bacterium
TATCCCGTGGCAAAGTTGTTGCCCGAACGATGGTTGTTTCGTCGTGTTGGCTGGAGAATGCCGGTGTTGCCGGGCGTTCCGTGATGGTTACGTTTGTGGATATAACTAAAATCAGCGATCTGCTGGCGGTGAATGACCAGGTCATACGGCTCAATTCGGAGCTTTCCGAAAATATCAAAAAGCTGAGGAACACCCAGAAAGAGATGGTAAGGGCGGGCCGGATGGCCCAGCTTGGACAGCTTACCGCCACGGTTGCCCATGAGTTGCGTAATCCCCTTGCGGCGGTCCGGACATCGGCATTTGTCCTTGATCGCAAGATCAGCGGCAAGGGATTGGGTGTCGAGCAACAGCTTCAAAGAATCGACAACGGGGTCGTGCGTTGCGACAAGATTATCTCGCAGCTCCTGAATTTTGCACGTACGCGTGCCGCCCAGCGCAAACTTCTTGACCTTGATGCATGGCTTGCAAGGATCGTTGAAGAGGCGGCGGCCAAGCTGCCGGAAGTCGTAACTATTGATTGCATCATGGGCCTGGATGGATTGGTAACCGCCATTGATCCAGAGCGCATGAGCCGCGGCATTATCAACCTGATCAGCAATGCGTCTGAAGCGCTCGTGGGCAAGGGCGATGAGGTGAATGCTGACGTGACTTTTGTTCCAAACATCAAAATCAAATCTTGCCGGACAGCCCGGGGGATTGAAATCAGTGTTGCTGATAATGGCCCCGGCATAACAGCGGAAAATCTTTTGAGGATCAAAGAGCCGCTGTTTACGACCAAAAGCTTTGGCACGGGCCTTGGTCTGCCCGCGGTTGAGAAGATTCTGGAACAACATGACGGTGGGCTGGACATTACTACCAAGCTTGGTGAAGGCGCATGCTTTACCGCTTGGTTTCCGATCATTGAAACACTAGAGGAGGCTGCTTGATATGGCGCGTGCACTTTCGATTCTCGTTCTTGACGACAATGCAGACAATGCGGATTCATTGGCCGAACTCCTCGCCTTGGAAGACCACAAGGTAAAGGTGGCCTATAGCGGACAAGAGGCCATTGATGCCTATCGTTCGGCTCCGTTTGACCTCGGATTCTTTGATGTGATGATGCCGGGCAAAAATGGGGTTGAGAGTTTTCTTGAAATCCGCCAGCAAAGACCCGACGCGAAGGTCTATTTCATGACTGGTTACAGCGCCGATGAGCTGCTCAAAAAAGCAATGGCCGGCGGCGCCATGGGTTTTTTCGGCAAGCCAATAGATTTGCCCCGCGTGCTGGATGTCTGCGAACACACGGCCTAGTTTTCAAGCTGCGGCCTTTTGAAGATTCTTGTCGACTGCATCGATGAAGCCCTCGGTGGAGAGCCAGCTTTGCTCTGGCCCCACCAGTACCGCCAGGTCTTTCGTCATGCCGCCTTCTTCAATGGTTGCAACGGTGACCGCTTCCAATGTGCCGGCGAATTTTGCCAATGCGGAGTTGCTGTCGAGTTTGGCGCGGTGCTTGAGTCCGCCGGTCCAAGCGAAAATTGAAGCGGCGGAGTTGGTGGAAGTTTGTTTGCCCTGCTGATGCAGGCGGTAGTGGCGCGTCACTGTTCCGTGGGCTGCTTCGGCTTCCACGGTTTTGCCATCGGGCGTCATCAACACGGATGTCATGAGGCCCAGCGAGCCATAGCCCTGGGCTACGAGATCGGACTGCACGTCGCCATCATAGTTCTTGCAGGCCCAGACGTAGCCCCCGGTCCATTTCATGGCGGAGGCCACCATGTCGTCGATCAGACGATGCTCGTAAGTGATGCCGTTCTTCTCAAATTCAACCTTAAACTCCGAATCGTAGATGGCCTGAAACACATCCTTGAAGCGCCCGTCATAGACTTTGAGGATGGTGTTCTTGGTCGAGAGATAAACCGGATATTTTCGGTTCAGGCCATAGTTCAAACTGGCTCTGGCAAATTCCTTGATTGAGTCATCCAGATTATACATGGCCATGGCAACGCCTTCGCCCGGCGCCTTGAACACTTCCTTCTCGATCACCTTGCCATCATCGCCGACAAATTTGATGGTAAGCGTGCCCTTGCCCGGAAAGGTGAAATCAGTGGCGCGGTACTGGTCGCCGAAGGCGTGGCGGCCGATGATAATGGGCTTAGTCCAGCCGGGCACGAGGCGGGGCACGTTTTTGCAGATGATGGGTTCACGGAAGATAACGCCACCCAATATATTGCGGATGGTGCCGTTGGGAGACTTCCACATCTGCTTGAGGTTGAATTCCTTCACGCGGGCCTCGTCGGGCGTAATGGTGGCGCATTTTACGCCAACACCGTATTTCTTGATGGCATTGGCCGAGTCAATCGTTACCTGGTCATTGGTGGCGTCGCGGTTTTCGATCGAGAGATCATAGTAATGCAAATCAATGTCGAGATAGGGTGTAATGAGTTTTTTCTTGATCATATCCCAGATGATGTGGGTCATTTCATCGCCGTCGAGTTCAACCACAGGATTGGCGACTTTTATCTTGGTCATTTGGGGGCCTCATGAATTATGCTGGAATTCGGCGTTGCTATAGCAGGCGATTTCGGGATGTCCAACCCTTACCTCCGGCGCAAAGCACCTATGAGAAGGCGGATTGGTTTTGACTTGAGGCT
>JAHFPK010000094.1 GCA_023266715.1 Hyphomicrobiales bacterium
GGCCGACAACCTGCGAGGAACCTGAATTCGCCGGATGCTGCACCCCATTCTACGCAAAGAAAGTCGGCCAGCCCTGCCCGGAGGAATTGCGGGCCTATGACGAGACCGAATGGCAGACCACGGACGGCATTGAGCTTGACCCCGAAACCGGAAAGGAATGGTGAGACCATGAACACTTGGACAGATGGAGAAGAAGCTGTTTTTTTCGCCCTGCTTGATGGCTATGGCCTGGCAAGCGTTTTAGACAAGATGGCGGCGCGGTGCGAAACTCACGCTATCAATGAGCGAGACGACGGAACCGAGGCCGACGCCGAAAAATGGGACCGCGCTATGGGAATTTTGGACCGGGCAAAGATTGCCTTCGAGCCTGAATTCGACGCCGACGAGCGCGCATATATTCTGGAGCAAGCCAAATCGGAATGGTGTTCCGATGAATTGGAGGTCTATCAGGACTCGCGGATTACCCGGAGCGACGATGACGGCGCTTGGATCGAGGCGAAAGTTTTTGTCCGCCTTGAGATTTGCACGAACCCCGACTGCAAGGCAATCGAGGGAACCGCGAAATGGGGCACCGTTGGCGACGGCGGCGACGGCTATTGCCCGTCATGCGCTGACAAGCGGGGAGAACAATCATGACGGAATTTCTGGTTGAGTGGAGGATAGAAGTCCGCGCAGATTCACCGGAAGCCGCCGCGCGTAAATGCTTGGAGATCATGCAAGACCCAAGCAGCCTGGCAACGGTTTTCGACGTAATCGAGGAAAACGGCGAACCCGTCCGGATTGACCTAACGGAAATCGACAACGAGAAGGAGGAATAAAATGGACGATAGACAAACAGCCACCGTTTTAGCAGCGCTGCGCTATTGGCAGCGCGAAGGCCTGAATTCAAGCGGCCACGAAATAGATGCTATCGCCACCAACGATGGGGAATTCGCGGCAATGGACGCCGAAGAAATCGACACCCTCTGCGAAGAAATCAATTGCGGAATCGAGACCGACAAGTCATTTTAGATTTACCAATTTTCGAAAGGTCAATTGTGACAACATGAAAGGAGCAAATATGGAAAACCCCAAAGATCATGCACCCTGCCATGGATGCGGTACCATGACCCCCATCAACGAATTGGACGCCAAGCCTAAACGATTGGCGGGCCAGCCCACAACTGCCGCAATGGTTGCAGAAGCCGCCGAGAACGGAGAAGAATTCGACATCCTTGAATGCCAGAAATGTTATGGGCCGGGTTGGGTGAAGGCCGGAACATAAATTTATAATCAGTCAACTATGACACCTTGAAAGGAGACACCATGCACGGAACAGCAATCATAACGAGGCAGACCATTGAAGAGGTTTGCGAGGCCAGGAACCGGGCGCTTGAGGCCTACGCCACCGCTTACACAAAAATTGTGGACGCCAGCGCCGCAATCAGCCTTGCCCATAATCTCGCAGATCAGGCCGCCCCGAACGGCGGCGACGGCGGGCGATTTACTCGTCACCTTCACGAAACCCGACGCGAATTCGAAAAGGCCGTCGCCTTGCCGGATCGTGAATTCTATCTGCAAACTGCCAAGCGTTTGGTGGATACTGAAGTCTGGTCGCGCTTGATCGCCATGACGGGCATTGAAATGCTGATGGACGCCACGGCAAAGGAACAACTGCACCAAACGTTCATGACCCAGCCGTCAGGCCGACGGAACCGCCGGGGCGAAACATTGCCAGCCCAAGACGATGACGAATCCGGAATGCCCGAGATCACCCCGGAGAATGTGCGCGCCACATTGCAGCGCTTCCAGCAGGACGTCGGGTTAATCTTCCAGCGCGGGATCGTTAACGCCTTCACCAAGCTTGACCGCCGATTCCGGAGTCATGACGGCTTCAAGGTCGGCGGGCGCATGGTTCTAACCTATGTGTTCGACGAATTCGGCCACTGGAATTATGGGCGCAGATCAACCCAGGATACGTTGCTGGATATCGAGCGGACGTTTGCGGTTCTGGACGGCAAGCCAAAGGGCTATGCCTATGGCTCCATAGTAACGGCAGTTGACAATGACCGCCGGGAGCTCGGCAAGCCATGGGAGCGCAAGCAATCAGTCACCGAAGGGGAATATTTCCGGGTGAAGGGTTACAAAAACGGCAATGCCCATTTGTGGTTTACGCGTGATGACCTGCTGGAAAAGGTCAACAAGGTATTGGCGGAATACTACGGCGAGGTAATCGGCGACGGCGTGACCAAAGAGGCGGACCCGTTCGAGGCCGTGAAGAATACCCCGGCAAAGTATTTCGGATTCTATCCGACGCCTGATAAAGCCGCCGATGACCTATTCGAGCGCGTTCCGCTTTACAGCAACAAGCAGCAACGAGTTTTGGAACCTTCCGCTGGCACCGGACAGTTGGCGCGGCGGGCCATGAAGCACGGCGCGACGGTTGATTGCGTCGAGATCCAACCCCACTTGACGGAAATGCTGGCGACCAATGGCAAGGTCTGGAATCAGGACTTCCTGGCGTTGGCACCCGAGACCACCGGGCTTTACGATGTCGTCGTGATGAACCCACCCTTTGATCGTGAGCGCGACATTGACCACGTTGTACACGCCATGAAATTCCTCAAGCCCGACGGTTGCCTTGTGGCCATCATGTCAGCCGGCACAGAGTTTCGGGAGACCCGGAAGTCCATTGCCTTCCGCGAACTGCTTGCGTCCAAGAACGGCCAGCTTATCGATATGCCGATTGGCTCGTTCTCGGAAGTCGGAACCAACGTCAACACAGTGATTTGCAAATTCTTCAACGACGGCAAATCGTTTTACGGGTAAATGAAAGGAGTAATATTTTGGACAACCAAAAAACAATTGCCAAGCGCTATGGCGTCGAGGCAAGGGTGAATCGGAGCGGGCTAGGTTATATCGGTGTCTACCATATTCCGGGAACCCCAGAACACTTCGCCCGCTATCCCGACGGCTCCATTGAAATATTCGGCAGGGATATCGAGGCAATGGCCGCCGCCGGATTTCATCTTTGCGCCGCTCTCAATGATCGCAGCCGGTTCAGTTACAAACATGGCTACCGGCGCATGGGCGGCGCGGAACTGGCGGTGGAGCTCGAGAGGTTTGGAATCAGCCCATCGCAATTTGCTGGCGTCTACGGCACCAAGCAGACCCGTGTGCTGAACTGGATCGACGGAGCCGAAGACATCCCTCATTCCGCCCATCTTCTAATAGCGCTTTGCAATGTGCCTGGCGCTCTGAAGATGGTAGAAGATTTCACAAACAAAACCATGATCGAGAAGGAAAAGAATATTGGAAACGAACCAAATCATAAAACGCTTGCTGGATAAATCCGGCATCAATCAGGATTCGAAAGTCCTGATTCCCCACTTCAACTCAATTTCTTTGACGCTTGCAGTGCATAGGCTATGCCCCGATCTTACCGTGTTCTGCGCCATGGATTGTCTATGGCAATTGCGCGAACCCTATGCGAGGCGGGGTATCTTGGCGCAAGTGGCGGACTCATTGCTGATGTGGCCAAACACACATCCAAATTTTATGAACAAGTTCTCACATGTAATTGTTTGGGACCGAGATGGAAAATTGCGCGATGTGATCGACGGCAGCTACAAATTCCTACGGCCAGCCGGGCAGATTATGGGGGTCTCGCCTTACCTTCCCGGAAACGTAACGGACGAAAATTTGCAGTGTGAGGTCTTGGATTATGACGCGCCGTTGGCAATCTTTCGGCTGAAACAACAGGTGCTGAAAATCGTTGGGGCTTGATTTCACGGCATGGCAGGCATTGATGGTTTTTGTCGCAATGGCGGCACCTTGGCCCGGCTGGGTCTGTTCTGGGTCTTGCCGCGCCGCTGTCGGTTTATGGCATCACGTCTCTTCGCGGCATACTCAGGGTCCATCCAGCCCTTGATCGTTGTCCCGGTGAGCCCATGCAACTTGGCCGCCTGGCGGTAATTCAGCCCGTCTTCGTTGACGGATTTTATAGCCGCCGCCTTCTTTTCTGGATCGATTGCGCCTTTGAAAGTCATCCCGATTCACTCCATCCGCTGCACAGCCATACACCGTTTCAAGCTTTCTGCCAATTCCTCTGCGGTGGGCGGGGGTCTTGGCGGCAATTTCCGGCCCAGCGACAGCTTTTCATCGGTCTTGGCAAACCCCGCCTTGAGGCTTTCGAGCGCGGCCTTACGGCGCGCCACAACATCCGGTAGACGGTTTATTCGATCCTGTTTTGCCTCTTCGGCCTCGGCGATTTTCTGCGTGTCGCGGTCATCGCGCTCCTGGTTGTGCCATAACGCGTTGCTGCGGATCCGCACCCAACGCGCCTGCTCGGCATCCAACGATTTTTTGATATTGGCGGTCTTGGGATTGAATTCAAGTAGCGCCGGCAACCCTTCCGGACCCATCGCGCGGTAACCGACACTGAAGCGGAAAGTCTCCAGAATTTCCGCCCAGGCCGCAAGGGAATTACTGTGATCCTTAGCCTTGAAATCTGGATAATTGCGCAGGAGCCGTTGAACCAGTTGGTCGGCCTGCGATGGCGTACAGTGGGTGGGCTCGGCGTCCATGCGCGCCACAAGATTTTCGCAGACATCCCGCGGTAAGAGATTGGTTCTCCAATCAACCCGTCGATCCGATTCCAAGTTCTTGATTGCGTCTGCTGACCCAATCTCGGAGAGCATCACTAACGGCTGCATCGCCGGTTTTTCCATTAGAGCGTTTTTCAAGATATTTCCCCTCCATGATCTTCAATAAATTTTTTGGTTGCAATATCCAGTCGAAGTCGCAATGCCAGTTGGCGCCCGATCCTCCAACCAGGTGTGGCGATTTTTCGATCACCAGCATGATCTGCGTCCAGCATTCGCGGAAATCGGGATCTTGGCCATGGTGCTTCCGAAGAAACCGGCGGACGTCGATGGAGCGGGCGCGGATGCTCTTCCGGCGGGCGTCGTTGAGTTGTCGAATTTCGGTATTGTCAAATTTCTCAGCCAGCTTGTTCCATTCTGCTTTCACGAATTCTGGGAGATCGTCATCTGGCAATTCCTCCACAGCCGCCGCTGGCGGCGTTTTTCCCTCTGGGTCTTGGTCTCGGTCTTGGTCTCGGTCTAGGTCTGGTCTAGGTCTTGGTATATCGATACCCTTTCCAAAGTGTTTGAACTTTTCTGATAAAATGGCACCCATTTGTTTGTCTTCAAGCTGCCCCTTTGCCTCTGAATATTCCAAAAATTCGTTTGCACGCCGAGACTTAAGGGTTGGCGATGTTGCGGCCTGAAGCTGCGCTAAAATTCCTATTGCATGTTTGGAATTTGTCGGCTCGTTGTGTTTTACCCAATTTGTGATCAAAATCGTGTGGTAACCGGTTTCCATTTCGATCAGGCCGACTTTGCATAGGTCTTCGATACCCTTTCGAAAGTCAATCTCAGAACACTTCAAATCGGTCATGGCATAGCCCTGTTTGAGATCGTAACAGCCCGACGAATTTGAATGGGGATTCGACACCAAATAGAAATATAGGACGCGCGGATCCAGCGTTTTCGGTGCTTTCAGCTTTCCCAATTTTTCTGATCCCCAGAGACTGGCGTAAACTTTGGAAAACTCCCGGCTCATGCTATCGGCTCCTGTGTTGCAACATTGTAACCGATTCCTGCGCGAACGGGACGGCAACGGAAAATCCGTGATGTATGAAAATTTCTCATGACCGAAGGGTCTCAAGGAAATCGGAATGCGTCATGGGCTCGAACCTGCCGGTGATAAGTCCTTCCCGGCGCGTTGACGCAATTGCGAGATGATAGGACGCGCTGAAGTCCGCCATCCAATCGTATGGAACCGGATCCGTAGCTGCGGACCCGGTTCCTTCGCGGTCGAGTGGTCCGACCGCACCAGCACACTTTAACGCGCCGGCCGTCTCCGCCCTCATTGTAAAGGCGTCGACCTCATCCGCCGCCCAGGGGGCCCGGGAACGGCGCTTCGCCGATTGCTCGACTGAAGCTAGAACTGCGCCTGTTATGCGTTTGCACAGGCTTCGACGAAAATTTGAGATATGATCCTTTGACTGCGACAAATGATCACGAAAATATTCTGGATGATGAAGCAAGGTATCACAGATCGAACCGTCTACAACGCGCCAGATCTGGCGATAGAGATAACTGGGTTTGACCGGCTTGTGGCGCTTATATCTTGCCATGCTGCACCGCACTAAAAAGCTTTGCTTCAGGCCCACATTCGCCGCCGTCCGCCCGGACAAAAACGCATGATTTCTTGCCTGCCGCAAGGCAAAGAAGCCGCGACGATGGATGAAATTTATTCATCTCAAAAGCGTTAACACAATTTCTGCAATCAGGTTTCTTGTCGGTCATTGTTTCGTCATGCCACCAAACATTTCCGGATGATCTGCAATCGCTTGGTGAGCGATGGGGGTGAACATCTGGACCTGAGTTGCAATTTCTTCAGGCGTCAAATTCAGAAATGCACCAGCCATCACCGCAGCGGAAATAAGTCTGGAATATGCCGCCACCGGATCGCTATTCTCCATGTCATATGCGGACTGCATGATAATTGCCGTTTCCTTTTGAATAGGTCTGAAGCGAACTGCATATTGATTCATAGCGCGATTTCTCCTTGTTCTTTGGCGGCCACGTTCGGATCCGGCGGCACCGGCGGATAGTCATCCTGGCGCTCCAGCCTTTTCCGACATTCCGGGATCCAGACGAATTCGGTCTCAGCATTCGGTGCATCCTTGAGCCAGACGATCCAGCAATAACTTGTGGCAGTTGATGACTTTTTCTTGATGAAGCGCTGATATTTTTTGCTCCAGTCCCAGGTATATTGAACAATACGGCTCTTATAGAGCGGCACCCGTTCCGTGAAAATTGCGACGATTGCCGGCCGCTGCTTGCTGAAGATGTTCTTGTAGCGCCGCGTGCCTTCCAGGAACTGGGTGCGCACGAACATGGCAACGCCTGATTTGGCAAGCTTCAGCGCATGTTCGACAAATTGGTCACCTAGTTTGAATGGTGGATTGGTGATGATGAAGTCACCCAGCTTCTGATTATCAAATAGAAAGTCTTGCACGCGGCCGCCGGCGCCGTAATCAAAGATATCGCTGGCGTAAACATGGCGAAAATATTCCTGCAGAGGGGTTACCATGTGCATTTGTCCGCACGCAGGATCCCAAGCCGACAATTGTTTCAAATCGATGTGGCCCAGGACGATATCGCATAGAGCTCGAGTAGCCCATGCCGGCGTCGGGAAAAAATCAAGGCTGTCATCCGGTTCCTTGCGCTGCGCCATGACGGCAGAAGAAGTGTTCTGACTCACGCGTTTAGTTCCTTTGGGAGGCGGATGATGGCGTAGGAGCCAGAATGAGTAGTAAAAGATTTTCCCTCTGGCAGAATTAAAATGGCTCCCCGCTTGTCCATGTTTTCCCATGTAGCGGTGAGGGCGGCTTCGATGGCGTCACTTTGCCATTTACACTTAGATGCAGCCTTCTTCGCCGCCTCAATGGCTTCTGAATCGAATGGGTGGGTCATAGCTTCGGCCTCTTCGGTATTGTGACAAGGGTGATTGGTTTCGGCTTGATCTTCTTATCTCCGCCGCCAATTTGCAGCTTAGGGCTTGCCCTTGCGACCGCCATGCGCAGTTTAATTCTCATTTGTGGAGTGAGAGGACGCTTCATGGTTTAGGCGCCTTCAGGACTTTGACAAGAGTGATCGGTTTAGGCTTTGCCCGTTTCTCGATGTCACGATATTTTGGATCATTACGAGCAGCAGCAGCCCGCAATATAATTCTCTGCCTATGTGTCAGCGGTCCTTTCATTAGTTCAATCTCTTCCTGGCCTTGTTAATTGAGTCGCGCCTATGCCGATGATAGGCAGGATCGACGATGACATGGATTGTCGTGATCGAAAGCCCGAAAAATCTGGCAAAACATGAGAAGGTTTTTTTCAGATCATCGGGCCGGCTTTGTGCAGTCCAGAGGCGTTTGATTTCACGTGCTATGAGCGGATCCGTGGACCGTCCTGATGGTTTATTGGAGATCATTTCCGCCTCTTCTTCTGTTTAAGATTGTTCAAGGCTACATCCTTCAGATGCCTTACCTTTGCAATTGGGAGATGGTGCTTGCGGGCAATCCATTTTTCCGTGATTTTTGCGAATGCTAAGTCATATAGCAATTGGCCCATGGGTGTTCGGCCATAGACATATTCCGGTTTCATGCCTTCCCCCATTTTATGGCGTCACATTTGGCGCGGACTATGGTTACTTCAAGCCCCAGATGCTTCGCAATTTGCAACTGCGAATGCTTGTTGATCCTGGCGCGCTTCACGTATTCCAATTGCTCCCTGGTCCATTCATGAGCGCCGCAATTGGCTGCGCGATTTCTGCCACCAAGGGAACCATGCTTCTCCGTTCGGTTTGAAAGATGCATGGCTGGCGTGTAATCTGATGCTACACGCCGACAAATAAGTTTCCCGGTCTCGCTGTCTAGTTTGAAGAAAAGCCCGTTGAGGCTAGTCGCCATTTGCCTTTCTAATCTTTGTAATTCAGTCATTCCCCGACCTTTCTTAGAGTTCGAATTTATCCTTTATGGAATCAGTTTTGACGTCTAAAAAATAGAAAGTATAGGTGCGAGACGTCATTACACACCCCTGCGCTTCGATAGCTGCTATCATGACTTTATTGTCACCCTTCACGGATCTCCGTATCTTGTAATAGCCATCACGTTTTGCGATTTTGCAGACTGCCTTGAACAGCTTTGAATGATGTCCTTTGCGGCGATGTTTCGGATCCGTGAAGGCGTAACCGATAACAACGGTTCGGTCCCAAACGGAGCGCTCAAAGGCCATGGCGGAGATGACTTCCCCTACCTTGTTCTCGACAAAGACACCCTCTTGATCCCAATTCGGAATAGTGACCTGGAGCGGTCCACTCCATGGCCTCTCAGCTTCTATGGCATTGAGTAGAAAACGTTGCACTGGCGTACCTCCCAGAGGTTTCAGATACCTTACACGCATAGAAAATCCTCGACTTTCAACTGTCTCCTGAAACAGTTTTCCTCGAATTCCCAGTTCGGAAATTCCATCAAACAGACCGCCGTAAACCCATCTATCGGACGTTTCGCATAACGCTGAAAAGTATAGACGCCATCCTGTTCTGGCAGCGGCAGTGTTGCGTAATTGCCGGATCCCAAACGATTCTCCAGATATCTCCGGAACGTTGCGGATTCAGATATGCAAACAATTTTTTGCCCTGGAATAAACATCAAGCGGTCCTCCAGATTTCGTCGGCCTTGGTCTGCTGCCGGCGACGATCGATCTTGGCGCGCGTCCGGTAGATCTTATCGAACTTCTTGCAACCAAAATCCCAGACCCCGCAAGCTT
>JAHFPK010000095.1 GCA_023266715.1 Hyphomicrobiales bacterium
GGAGATAAAAGGCCTTGGTGATCACGTGGTTTTCAGGCACGGGCTCAAGCGGTGGAATATCCAGTTTTTCCAGGATGCGACGCAGGGCGTCGGTCGCTCCCGCAGAAGCACCGGTCAGGCTCTCAAATCCCAAATTATCATCGCGAAGATCGAAAAAAATGGTGCCGCCGTTTTTCATGTAGGCATCCATCTTGGCCAGGGTGGCAGGAGTTGGCACGGCGGCGCTATCAAGCACTGGCCAATAGACCAGCGGGAAAAACACAATTTCATCACTCTCAATATTCACGCCAATCGGACTGCCCGGAATGACCGATGTCCGGTCGGCTAAAATTACACCAAGGCCTTTCAGCCCTTGTTCGCTGATGGTGTCGACGCTGTCATCCCCGGTGCGCACATAGGCGAGGCGGGTTTCCTGGGTTGCCTTCTGGGCAAACTCGTCGGCCTGTTGCGCTTGGGCATGATCGGGAATGAAAAGCAGAATAATAAGAGCAGTCGTCATGCCGCGCAGCCGGTACCAGCCGCCACCGAGAAAAAGTGCCGCCATCGTGTCGCCGAGGAAGAACAGAAACGCGAGCGTGAAGAGCAGAGGCGCAAGAGGCTGGCGCGGCGGGGTGGCAAAGGTGCGAAGTATAATGCCGTTCGGAAGTGCCGTAATCGCCGTCATGGACTGCGTGTCAGGCAAGAGATTAATGGCGCGTTCGGCGCTGCCGCGATTGTAAAGTCCCGCTGGCGTTTCAGGCGTGGGCTTTGCCGTTTCAATATCTGCAGGCGAGATGGGTTTGGAGTCGGGCAGGGGCTCGATCAATTCACCCACAGCCGAAAGGGCAAGGCGGGGGATGAAGGCTGATGCACGGTCATCACTGGCGGTGGCCCCAGCGGCAGCCCCGCCTCCCGCACTGGGTGCGAGATCATTGATCCGGCGCAGCATTTCCACAAAGAGACCGGAGAGCGGCAGGTTCGACCAATCGGCATTGGCGGTCACGTGGAACAGAACAATGAGACCCTTGCCCTGCCGCTTTGCGGTAACCAGTGGGGTTCCGTCCGCAAGACTTGCCCACACCCTATCGGGCAAATCCATGTCGGGCTCGGCCAGGACCTGACGCGATACGGTTACATTTTGATCGAGAGGGAGCCCGGCAAAGGGGCCGTTCTCTGGAAGGGCTTGCAAGTTTTGCGGTTTTTCCCAGCTCAGGGCCGAGCCCAAGGCACGGCCACCGCTACGCAGGGTCACGGGCACGAAAGTATCCTGGGCGCCCGCCATGCGCGGGCCGGCAAAGCGCAGCAGTACCCCGCCGCGCTCAAGCCACGGCGTGATGGCCTCTGCCGTTTCTGCAGGAATTACGCCGATGTCGGCCAGCACCAGCATGGAAAGGCCCGCTTCGAGTTGCTCTTTCAATTGCGATGCATTTTCCGGTTCGGAGATTTGCGCATAGGGCTCAAGGGCGCGGGACACATAATAGAGCGGCGAGAGCAGGGGTTGCACATCTTCCAGCGAACTGCCGGATTGCAACGCTATGGTTTTGCGGCGCCAGCGATCATCGAACAGGAAGGTCGCAGCTGCGTTGCGTTCGCCCATAATTTCCAAACGCTGTACCTCGTTGCGGAGTTCTATGGGCAAATCGAGGGATGCTTCGGTCTGGGCAGACGGCGCAACAAATTCCACTTTGACATCGGCCAGACTTCGCCCGTTGGCGGCAACGGCGCGGATGTTTGCCTCGCGTGTTATGCCGGATAACGAACGCAAGACATGGACCTTGAGCTGGCCGCCTTCGGTTGTCGGCGCAGTCAAAGCCAGCGGCAGCGCTGTGGCATCGGGCATAATGGCGTTAACACTGGCGCGGCCTGAGGCGAGGCTGGTGAGGCCTTCTGCAAATTCAGTAGCGGAAGCCTGATCCATGCCGTCGCTGAGCCAGACGACATGCAAAGAAGCAGCAGAACTGAAATTGGTTTTAAGACGTGTGAGGAGCCTCGCACGATCCGGACCCAGGGCTTTGGGTTCGAGCGCTGCAATTTGTTTGAGCATGGCGTCTGCGTCACGTGCCAAGATATCGGCCTTGCGCGCTATTGGGGCCGTCGTAGCAAGGCTGAGGGTCACATTGTCTTCACGCGCCTGATTTACGATCTCGCCCAGCATGGTGCGGCGCAGGTTCCAATCCTTCGCGGCAGCCCAGGTATCATCAACGACGATGAGAAGCGGAGCATTGTTTCCCGCCGCACTCTGACCCGCCGTATAGAGAGGATGGGAAACGCCGAGGATGACAAGTGCTGCTATCGCGAGGCGCAACAGCATCAGCCACCAGGGCGTCTTGTCGGGTTGCTCGTGTTTGCTCACCAGTTCGAGGAGCAGGCGAAGGGGCGGAAATTTTACGGTCTGGGGCTTCGGTGGGGTGAAGCGGAGCAACCACCAGATGACAGGTAGCAGCAGAAGCCCCGCCATGGCAACCGGCGTGGTGAAGGTGAGGGCCTGCAGGAAGGCCATCATGCGAAGCCGCCCAAATCAAAGGCCCGGCTCTTCGCACCGCCGACAAGACCATGCAGCATCATCAGAAGTTTTGCCGGCGACTGGTCCGTGTGGTGAAGGGTGAAACTCCAGCTCACCCCATGGGCAATCCGGCGCACGGCTTCGCGCTGGGTCGCAAATTTTTCCATGTAGGCGTCGCGCAAGAGTTCGGTTTTGCCCGCGAGATATTTGAGGGGGCCATCCATGTCACGAAATTCGACGCGGCCATCATAGGGAAGAGTTTCTTCCGCCGGATCGACGATCTGCACGATGTGGCCGGAGACGCCGCGGGCGGCAAGATTTCTCACCGTCGCGGCAACGTCGTCGGGTCGTTCAAGAAAATCACCGAGCAAAACCAGGCTGGAAAATTTTTGCAAATGTTGGGACTGGGGCAGGGTTGCCCCTTCACTGCGCAACAGCCAAGTGGCCATGGGCACCAGCGCACCACGGGCATGGCTCACTTTCTGTGGACTGCCGATGAGCCCGACGCGCTCCTGGGCACGAAGGGCGAGGCTCGCCAATGCCAGGGTCGTGAGATAGGCGCGGTCCCGCTTCGTGGTCTTGCTGAGATGGGATTTAAAATCCATGGATTTTGTTGGGCTGGCCCAAAGCCATAGGGTATTAGCCGCTTCCCATTCATTTTCACGGATGAAGACATGGGATGAGCGCGCTGATTTTCGCCAGTCAATGCGGCTGGTTGAATCGCCGAAGCCGTAAGGGCGATATTGCCAGAAGCTTTCGCCGGGGCCTGAGCGCTTGCGGCCATGGATGCCTTGCATGACGGTTGCGGCAATTCGCTCGGCCTCCACCAGAAGGGGCGGCAAAGTGTGAGACGCCGCATCGGCGCGCTCATTCAAGACCAGTGCGGAATTGGTTCTCATGGGCTCAGCGCTTCAGGCGAGAAGATTTTTTTGCCGTGCAATGATGGCCTCAATAGTTTCGCCCTCGGCGCGTGCAGTAAAGTTTAGCGCCATGCGATGTTTGAACACGGGGCCGATGAGTTCTGCCACATCATCGATCGACGGGCTCAGGCGACCTTGCAGCAGGGCGCGGGCGCGAATGCCCAGCATAAGGGCCTGACTGGCGCGGGGCGACGGTCCCCAGGCAACGCCGTGATTGATTTCCTTGCTGGCATCAACACCGGGCCGTGCGGCGCGCACAACACGGAGGATGGCATCAGTTACCTGCTCGCCCACGGGAATCAGCCTGGTGAGCCGTTGCGCACTCAGGAGTTCCGATGTCTTGAGAACCTTTGCAGCCATTTCATCATCTTCACCGGTGGTGGCAAAGAGCATGCGGCGCTCGGCTTCGAGCGACGGATAGGGCACATCGATCTCAAACATGAAGCGATCAAGCTGGGCTTCGGGAAGGGGATAGGTGCCTTCCTGCTCAATGGGGTTTTGCGTGGCCAAGACATGGAAGGGTCTCGGCAGATCATGACGCACCCCTGCAACCGTCACATGATGTTCTTGCATGGCTTGTAAAAGTGCCGACTGGGTGCGGGGACTGGCGCGGTTGATTTCATCGGCCATCAACAATTGGCAGAATACGGGTCCCGGCACAAAGCGAAATTGCCGGCGGCCCTTTTCGGTTTCATCAAGAACTTCAGAGCCCAAGATATCCGCAGGCATCAAATCGGGGGTGAATTGCACGCGTCTCTCATCCAGGCCAAGGACCCGGCCCAAGTTGGTTGCAAGCTTGGTCTTTGCAAGACCAGGAGCGCCAACCAGCAGCGCATGGCCGCCAGCTAGAATGGCGGTCAGGGCCAGCTCGACAACTTCGGTCTGGCCGAAGATCACCTTGCCGATTTCGTCCCTCACCTTTTCAAGGCGTTCTCCGGTTGCTTCCAGTTCCTTAAGTATTTCCTTGTTCGCTTCTTTGATGTTTGCCATGGGTCCCACTATAGTTTGTTATCTGGCCACATTGGCCCAGGAGATTGAATTGTTGTTAATGACATCCTCGTGAAGGAGAATGGCGTAATAAAGACGGCAATTTGCGACTCATTTCTGGTTTGGACGGGTATATGATGACCACGATTGCGAGGGATGCAAGCAATCCATTGCAAGGCTTGAAGGAAGCAACGGGCCGGGCCAAGGGAATGCCTCCGGTTCACCTGTGGGATCCGCCCTTTTGCGGCGACCTCGATATGCGGATTGCTGCCGATGGCACGTGGTTTTACATGAATTCGCCAATTGGCCGAAAGCCCCTGTTCAAGCTTTTTGCCTCGGTTCTCAGGCATGATGAGGATGGTAAATATTATCTCGTCACCCCTGTGGAAAAATGCGGCATCCGGGTAGATGATGCGCCGTTTCTGGCCATTCGCATGAGCACCGAGGGGGAAGGCAGGTCCCAGGTCATTTCCTTTGAAACCAATGTGGATGATGTGGTTGTGGTGAACCGGGAACATCCCCTGCGCTTTGAAACCGAGGCCGGAACTTCTGGCCTGAAACCCTATGTCCTGATGCGGGCGCGGCTTGAGGCCCTTGTGTCGCGGGCGCTGTTTTATGATCTCGTGGCCAAAGGCAAGGTGGAAGACGAATGGTTCGGCGTGTGGTCGTCGGGTGAATTTTTTCCAATGCAGCGTGCCGATGAAATTTAGCGAGGCAGAAATACGTAAGCTTGCGGTGAGAGGTCTGTTGCATGAGGTTCCACTGAAGCATGAACGCAGTGATGATGACATGAATGCGGCGGTTCCGATGATTCCGGTTGGCGTTAAACCAAAGCCCGCCGCCGTGTTGGTACCTATTGTCCTGCGCGAGCCGGAGCTGACGGTTCTCCTGACGCAACGTACCGATCATCTTTCAAGCCATGGGGGGCAAGTTGCCTTTCCCGGAGGCCGTATTGATGCGGACGATGAAGATGCGATTGCCGCAGCACTGCGCGAGGCGGAAGAAGAAACTGGGCTGGCGCGGGCGTTTGTTGAACCCCTGGGTTATCTCGACAGTTACCTGACGGTGACAGCCTATCATGTGGTGCCTGTGGTGGCGCTGGTGCGGCCGGGATTTACGGTCACCCCGCAGGAAAGCGAAGTTTCAGCGGTGTTTGAGGTGCCTTTGCGCTTTCTGATGACACCGGAAAACCATGAAAAGCATTCGCGGGAGTGGCAGGGCAAGCAGCGGTTCTTTTATGCCATGCCCTATGAGGACCGCTATATCTGGGGGGCAACGGCGGGCATGATCCGCAATCTCTATGATCGGCTCTATGCATGAGCAAGCTTCCTTCATTGCCGCGGGCGCGCTGGCTGAAAGAGCCTTCTCTGCAACGGGTGTTTGCGATTGTTGCAGGGGCAGGCGGTGAGGCCCGCGTGGCAGGTGGTGCGGTGCGCAATGCTCTTCTGGGCGACACCATCGGCGACATCGACATTGCCACCACGCTGCAACCGCAGGAAATCATCACGGCCTTTAAGGCGGCTGGCCTTTCGGTTCATCCAACCGGCATTGAACATGGCACGGTGACTGTCGTTGTTGATCGCAAACCTTACGAAATCACCACGCTGCGCCGGGATGTTGAGACCGATGGGCGGCGCGCCGTTGTGGCCTTTACCGATAACTGGAAGGAAGATGCGCTCCGCCGTGACTTCACGATCAACGCGCTTTACTGCGATGCCGCCGGAAAAATACATGATTATGTGGATGGTTACGCGGATATCCAGAGAAAAAGAATCATCTTTGTGGGAACGCCCGCGGCCCGCATTCGGGAGGACAATTTGCGCATCCTGCGCTTCTTTCGTTTCCTTGCCGCTTACGAAAAAATGACTGCTGACCCCGCAAGCCTTGCCGCGTGCGTGCGCCTGAAAAAGGGCCTGCTGGGCCTTTCCGCAGAGCGTATCGCGCGGGAAATGTTCAAGCTTCTGGAGGGTCCAAAAGCCGTGCCGGTTCTCAAGCTGATGGCGAAACATAAGGTGCTGAAGCTGATTGTTCCACATACGGATGAATTCCGGGCGATTGGGCGCCTGCCTCCCGACCCGTTGCTGAGATCATTCGCTCTTGCCAAAAAACCGGAAAGCTTGCGTGAGGCCTGGCGGCTCTCCAACAATCAGGCCAAGCGCATTGATTCCCTTTTGCAAGGCCCCACGCTCACACCCAAACTACGTGAGAATGAGCAGCAAAAGCTGCTTTATGCCATTGGGTCCGAGGCCTGGCGTGACAGTGTGCATCTGGCATGGGCAAAGTCACGGGCATCGCTTACCGATAAGGAATGGCTGCGCATGTTGAACCTTCCTGCACGCTGGGGTGCTCCTCGTTTTCCGGTATCGGGCCAGGATCTTATTGACGTTGGTTTTCCGTCGGGTCCTGATCTGGGGCGCGAACTCAAGCGGCTTGAGGATTATTGGATTGGCACTGATTTCAAATCGACAAAAGATGAGTTGTTAGAGAGCATAAAAGGAAATTGAAATGGCCGACATTATCGTCATGAAGACCAGTGGCAAGGGCGCCCCAAAAGTTGATCTTGGAACGCCGGACCCGGCAAACCTCTTCAAGGGCAAATACAAGACCAAGACCTGGAACCATTTCACCGGAGAGGACGAAAGGCTCTATTGCGGCATCTGGGAATCAACGCCGGGCAAAGTTCCCATTGACTACTTGGAGTGGGAGTTCTGCCATTTCATCGAAGGCAAGGCTATCCTGACCAATGACAAAGGCAAGAAGTGGATCTTGAAGAAGGGCGATGGCTTCATTATCCCGGCGGGCTTCAAGGGCACTTGGGAAACCGTTGAGAAGGTGCGGAAGCATTATGTTATCCTTATGCCGAAAGGTAATTGAATGAGTGTGACAAAAAAAATCAGCCATCATGTATCCAATGCCACGGCAGGACTGCGTCATGTTTTCGTGCGCGATCTCGAGGTCATGGCTACCCTTGGGATCCATGAGTATGAACGGCTCAAGCCCCAGCGCATCATTGTCAGCATCGATCTCTCGGTGCGTGAAGGCAACGGTCCGGTTCACGACGATATCAGCAATGTGGTGAGCTATGAGAACATCGTCAAAAAAGTGGAGGCGATCATCGCCCAGGGCCATGTGAATCTGGTTGAAACCCTGGCCGATCTTTTCGCCGCAGCGTGCCTGAAGGACAAGCGCGTGATGGCGGCGCGGGTGCGCATTGAGAAGCCAGACATTATCGCGAACGCCAAAAGCGTTGGCATTGAAATTGAAAGGATCAAGTCGTGAGCCGAGCCTTCAGCGTTCCACCGATCACCAGCCTGCAACGCGACAAGCTCATGCCTTACACGCTGGAAGGTTACACAGCGGAAAACCGCTGCCAGTGGCTGCCCGTGACTTTCAACCCCGAAACCCAATGCGGCAGCTATTACTTCCAGTTGCTGCCGGGCGCCGTCACGGTTCCCCATGTGCATCCGGGCTATGAGGAATTCTATGTGCTGGAAGGCGAGGCGGTTGAGAGCGATGGGACGGTGATCAAGGCGGGTGATTTCATCAGCTTCCCGCCCAATTCCTATCACAACACACGTAGTGACAAGGGCTGTCTCGTGCTTGTGTTTGAATGGCGGCCCTGAATTCGTTTTTGAGGCAATAACGCTTATATTATGCCCATGAATGATGAGTCTGAGCAGCCTATGGACGATCTCACGGGTCCCGAGGTTATCCGCGATTTTGTGAAGCGTCTGCCGGGAAAGCCCGGGGTCTACCGCATGTTCAATGCGGAAGGTGACGCCATCTATGTGGGCAAGGCGCGGAACCTCAAAAACCGGGTGTCGAACTATGCGCGGGGGCAGGGCCACAACAACCGTATTGCCCTGATGATCTCGCTCACCACAAACATGGAGTTTGTGACCACGTCCACGGAAGCCGAGGCGCTGCTGCTTGAAGCCAACCTGATCAAGAAACTGAAACCGCGCTTCAATGTCATTCTGCGCGATGACAAATCGTTTCCCTATATCCTGATTGCCAAGGACCATGAGATCGCCCAACTGGTCAAGCACCGAGGGTCGCGCAGCCGCAAAGGCAGCTATTATGGCCCCTTTGCCTCGGCCGGGGCAGTGAACCAGTCACTTAACACTTT
Organism: Hyphomicrobiales bacterium; assembly: GCA_023266715.1. GTDB lineage: Bacteria > Pseudomonadota > Alphaproteobacteria > Rhizobiales > Aestuariivirgaceae > Aestuariivirga. Next base: position 8,519 of record JAHFPK010000095.1, read on the forward strand.
ACAGAAGGCATTCCTTCTAAGATCCTGTAATGATAGTGTTTATGCCAATCGTACACGGCCTTGCCTGCTCTATCAGATCAAGCGCTGTTCGGCGCCGTGCGTGAACTATATTGAGCTTCCCGCCTATAATGAACTGGTGCGGGAAGCCGAGAGCTTCCTTGAGGGCAAGAGCCAAACTGTGAAGGCCGAGCTTGCCACGGCCATGGAGGCCGCTTCCGAAGCCTTGGATTTTGAACAAGCGGCGCGGCTGCGGGACCGCATCCAGGCCACGAGCTTTGTCACTCAGACCCAAGGCATAAACCCGCAAACGCTTGATGAGGCGGATGTTTTTGGCCTGGCACAGGAGGGCGGGCAGGTCTGCATCCAGGTGTTTTTTTTCCGGTCAGGACAGAACTGGGGCACGCGGGCCTATTTCCCCCGAGCCGACAAATCCATGGAGGCTTCCGAAATTCTCGCGTCTTTTGTCAGCCAGTTTTATGATGACAAGCCCATTCCCAAACTGGTGTTGCTGTCCCATGAAATTGAGGAGCTTGACCTCTTGTCGGAAGCGCTCACAACGCACGCGGGCCACAAGGTGGAGGTTCTTGTTCCTCAAAGGGGCGAAAAGCGCGCTCTTGTGGAGCATGCGGTAACCAATGCGCGGGAAGCCTCGGGCCGCAAGATCGCCGAATCCTCATCCCAGGCCAAGCTGCTGGCCGGCGTGGCGGAAGTTTTCGGCCTTGCGGATTCGCCAAAACGCATTGAAATTTATGATAATTCTCACATTTCCGGCACCAATCCGGTGGGCGCCATGGTGGTGGTGGGGCCTGAGGGCTTAATGAAATCGCAATACCGCAAATTCAATATC
>JAHFPK010000096.1 GCA_023266715.1 Hyphomicrobiales bacterium
GCCATCACCCGATCTCCCGAGCGGTCTTCCGGTACTGCCGGGATCACCGTGAGGAGCTGATCAAGCTGCACCAGGAATGGTGGCTTAATAACACCGAGCCCGCCGGCAGCGAAGACCTTAAGGCAAGGCTCCGGGCGCAGATTGCGCAGGATTTCATTGACATCGATTTCGACGATATCGCTGGCTTCTATCTCCCAGAGCTGAGGCCAAAAGCCATCGCGCCATCAATGGCCGAGCAACGGCCTGACAACCTCATGACCGAAGTGACGGGGTACTGACATGCGCGAGAAGATGTTCCAACGCAAAGACATCGGTTTTCTTGCCGGTAAATTCGACGGCAAGAACCGTTCCGGCTATTCACCCGTGGGCGACAGCGTCTGTGTCATGGTTGACAGCGTCGATGGCTTCCTTGGCAAGAACAAGGTCATTGCCATGACGCAGGCACAGATCGACCAGCAGAACAACGGCGCCACCTCGGGAATCATTGTGGCCATGGGCGTCAACGCCTTTGTCTGGTCAGCCGACCGCCAGCGCCCCTTCGGCGACGACAAGCCCAAGGTTGGAGACCGCGTTTTCTTCGTCCGCTACGCCGGGGAATTCACTATGGGCGTCGATGAAAAACCCTACCGCATCATGAGCGATAATTCGATCATCGCTATCTTCAAGGAGCAATAAAATGGCCAATGAACACGAGAACAACGAAGACCTTGACTTGGAGAACAAGACCGAACTTGAGCCGGGTGCCGAGAGCGCTGAAGGCGATCCGCTAGCAGACACCGACCCCTCCACTCCTGAAGAAAAGGCATATGCCGCCCGGCTGGGCTGGGTTTCGGAATCTGATTGGGATGACGCCCGGGCCGAGAAGGCGGGCATCCGCAAGCCTGCCCGCTTCAAGACGGCGCGCGAATTCATCGCCGATACCCAGGACAACGTGCCCTTCATGCGCGACCGCCTGCAGAAGCAGGACCGGCAGATACAGGACCTTAACTCCAAGCTTACGGATGTCCACCAAGTTGTGATCGGCCAGCGCGATATGACCATCAAGGCGGTGGCGCGGGCTAGGCAACAGGGGATTGAGGAAGCCGAGCAGCGAATGCGCGATGCGGTGGCCAGTGGCGAGATTGCCGATTACGACAAAGCGGTGGAAGACCGTGACAAACTGCTCAAGACGCCAGTGCCAGAGCAGCCTAAGCGTGAGGAGCCGCAGCAAAGGCAAGAAGAGCGGCCAAAAGCCGATCCGGTGGCCGAGCGCTGGGCCGCTGCCAACCCGTGGTTCAATGACGACTTCGTCCTCCAGAACGCCATGATCAGCGAGGAGGTGGAGGTCAAGCGCAAGAACCCAGGCCTCGATCTCTACAGTGTGCTGGAGAAGGCCGCTGCCCTTGTGAAGACGCGCTATCCGGAACGTTTTGGCCGCAACCCGCGCCGCGAGGCCCCATCCTCTGTTTCCCCTCCCAGCGGTGCGAGGCAGGGCAAGACCGGCTTCGATGCCATTCCGGAAGCTGACAAGCAGCAATACGAGAAACAGCGCCAGATGTTTGCCAAGATGACGGGCAAGGATGGCAAGCCCATCGTCTACACCAAGGAGGAGTTCATGCGGGAATACGCGCTGACATAGGAAATTATGATGACTCCTTCAACTGAGAAAAGCATCCGCACTGATAGCGGCCAATGTCCTCACACCGATTTGGATATCAATTTCCACCTGACGAGCATGGTGGATAGCAATGTCGGGTCGCTTCATTTGTGGGCTCGCTGCAAAATCTGCGACAAGCGCATGAATTTTGGTCGTGGCTTAACCATGGGGGCTTCAAGCCGTGGGCCATCACGAGATTCCGAGCCTGAAAAACTCGGTATTTTAATCCCAATGATTGCCGAAGGTGACGAACCAACAAAAGAATGGGGCTTTTTTCTCTCTGGCCCGCATTTGGTGACTGGCGCGGGCGATACGGAGTGAAGGATATTAAATCCCTGCATATTCTCCAGCCCTTTTTGGTAAGTTGACCGCCAATGGCCAAGCAACCCACAAAACCTGCGAAGAAACCCGCATCTGCGGCAAAGTCTCAGGCTCGCCTCGGGATGAATGAAAAGACCATGCCTATGAAGGGTATGAGTGACAACGGCCCGCCCAAGCATCTGGCCTATATCACTGAAGACGAGGCCAAAATCCTCGACATGGTGCTGACCATCAAGAAAAACGCCAAAGGCAAGGATGGCAAGCCAATCCCGCAGACCTATAATCCTGGCCAAGGCCATCCCCTGGAATTCCTGACCGAACTGACTGGTGCGCAGATCAATGAATTGCTGCGCAAGACCGACGGCGATTCCGACATGACCAAAGAGGGCGTTCCCAGCTTCATGATGGATGGCAGTTACGGGAGTACTGATCATACCTCAAATACGGGCGGTCAAACCACCAACAGCGGCAGCGGGAGTGGAGGCGGCGGTGGTGGCGGAAACGGGATCAGGGGCAATAGCCTTGGCAGCGCGGGCGCCAGTAATTACTCCGGCGATGGCACGGGCGGCCAGGTCAATCTCGATCATGTCGGCGGCAGCAGCGGGAATGTCCTGCGCTATGTGAACGGCCAGTGGCAGATTCACAACAAGGAAACCGGGCAGCGCATCAACAATGAAGGCGGCGCTTACGATGCCGCGCCAAAGACTGTTGCGCTGCGCCAGACAGTTGCTGCACCCGCCCCGCAAATCACGCCTGCTTCATATGTGGAGCCGGAAGTATATCTTGATCCGCAGATTGCCGGCCGTCTTCAATCTGCCTTGGCCACCCAGGCGGCCAATGTCGCTTCGACCATGGCGGCAAAATCCGCCCGCGAGGATGCTCTCGCCGGATCATCATTGGCCGGACTGGCCAGGCCCGGCGTTTACGAAGGAAACGTCAGATATCCCTCAAGCGCTTTCAACGACAATGCCAGACAGCGCTCTTTCGGAGGTTATGAGAACAGCTATGATGCGCTGGCCAATGCTGGGCCAAATCTTGCAACAAGAAGCGTTCCTGCCGGTCAGAGGGTAACCGATGTCTTTACCCGGGACCAGGTGGCCCTTGATCCTTCAATTGCTGGCCGGGTCCAGGCAACAAGGACTCCGGCATATTCGACTTCAGGCAAAACTGACCGCGAAAACGTCACCACGATTGAGCAGAATGGCGTAAGCCCGTTCGGCAGAAATGTGGGATTCAGGACCGATACGGAAACGCCTGCCTCGACGCTTGCCGGTCTTGTTTCGGGCCCCAACAAGACCAACCGCGAATCTGCACCCGTTGCCCTTGATCCATCGCTTGCCGGAAGGGCGCAGGCCGCCAATGTCACAACGATCAACAGGAATCCCAATGGGCCTGTTCCGCAGCGCACCGTTGATACTGCTTCTGAGCTGGGCCGCCTTGCAATTGATTCACGCTTCAACGCCCCGCTGGCCGACAATCCCGGAGCCTACAGCAATTCCGAACTCGCCAATGCAATCACGGGCGAACCATCGCGGGCCTACCAAGCGCCGGGAAACCTTGAGAATACCCGCAGTATCATGTCAGACCCGACGGCCGGAACGATTGCTCCTTCGCCGAGCGGGAATATCGGAACTTTCGTTGAATCTCCTATGATTTCAGGCCCTGGCAAAACCAATAGGGAAGTTGCGGCCGAGCCTTTGACTTCGGCTCCGGGAAAGACTGACCGGGTACGCGATATCATCATGGGCACCGCTCCGGTGCCGCGCAGCAATGTCCTGCCTTTCCGCAATGGCGTGCCCGGCGCCAGCCTGACGCGCGTGGCAAATCCAAGCATCAATACCACGCCCGATTCCAGCCTGTCGCCGCTTGCCACTCAATCGCCTCCGGCTGGCGATAATCCCGTACCTTCGGTAACGCCCCAGGAGCGCCAATTGCAGCCGTCACGGCCAGTTTCCGCCCCCTCGCCCGTGCCCGGCGCGGGGATTGCCGCAATTTCTCCGGCGGAGCGCCAGCGGTTCATGTCTTCCCAGCCAGTTCCGGCCCAGTCGCCCGTTTTCAATGACCTTCAGACAGAAATGGATGCGGCCAATCCTGATGCCGCACCGGCCAAAGGCTATATTGGCACTATCACGCCAGAGCAAGATGCTGCGGCAGGCACCTCAAGCATCACAGCGCCAGAACCGGGCGCAGGCGGCAGTACGGATACGACCGGCGGCACTCCATCCGGAGAACCCGGATCAAATCCGCCGCCTTCCGGCGATACCTCAACGGAATATCTCCCCGGCATCATGCCGTGGGACCGCGGAGCTTATCAGGAAATCGCCAAGGCCTATGAGGCGGCGGGACTTACTTACAGCCCGCAGCAATTCCAAGCGGCCTTCTACAATGAACAGTCCTATGTTCCCGACCATCCCGCTGCCGACACGGAGGCAATGGTTCCGGACAACATGACTTCAGAGCTTTATGGCGGCATCATGCCGTGGGACCGGCAGGCCTATAACCAGTTGCGCAAGAGTTATGAGGCAATCGGCCAGGCCTATACGCCGCAGCAATTCATTGCCCAGTTTTATGCGACCGAGCCGCCGCCTGCCACGTCGGTTCCATTTGTACGTCAAACCAGCCCTCCCGCTGGCGCAGTTGACCCGATAAAGCCAAACGCGCCCATCCGGACCCAAGACATTCCACTCGCCGCTTAATCAAGGAGACAATCAATGACTGACGCCCCAGTTCGTGTAAGAGCCCCTGAAGTTCCTGTTGCAGAAGGCATGCAGCCCCGCGCCAGAGATTCAAAAGGCAGGCTCATGCCGCGCGCCGCACCCGCAGCGCCTGCAGTCGAAGAGGCCGAGACGGTCATTGCCACCGGCGTCAAGCGCGTTCCCCTTGGCCAGCATGTGGCCAAACTCGCCTATGCGCCCCGCCCCGGTTACGCCAGGCGCTGGGTGAGCGACCTTCCCGGCCGCGTTGACAAGGCGCTCGCCGCTGGCTGGAGCCACGTAAAAGACCCGAAAACCAAGCAACCTGTGAAATATGTGACTGATCCCAGCCTCGGTGCTGGCGGCCGCCAGGGCTTCCTCATGGAGCTCCCGGAGGAGCTTTACGAGGAAGACCAGAAGGTCAAACAAGATAGTCTGGATGAGGTGGACGAAGCCATCTATAAAGGTGCCTACAATCAAGAAGCCGGCGACAAACGATACAACCCGACCTTCGCACCAAATAAATTCGAAGTAAGGCGTGGTTCCGGAAAGGTCTAATGACCTGATCCTGCGTTTGGCCCCTTAATCAATCAATTCACCCAACCCTTTGATTTGGACAAGGAGCCATCATGGCTAACGCAAACAATCCTCGCGGGTTGATTCCCGTCCGCTACCGGAGCGGAGCGCCCTACAACGGTGGCTACAACACCTATTACGTCCCGGCGACCAACGGCACCGCCATGTTCATCGGCGATCCTGTCATCGCGGTGACTGCCGCTTCCGATGCCAATGGCATTCCCACTGTAACCCATGCTGCCGGAGGCAGCGGCACCTATATCACCGGTGCGGTTGTGGGCTTTGTCTCGGCCGGCGATCCCGCCGTCACCCGAACCCAGGACCTCGGGCCTTACCGCGCCGCCTCTGTGGCAGCCTACGTAATGGTCGCCGACGATCCTGACCTTCTTTTCGAAATTCAGGAAGACGGCCTTGGCGGCGCCATGGGCGTCGGCGCTGGTTCACGGAACGCGGACCTCATCTCCGGCACCGGCTCGGCCTATACCGGTTATTCCGGCTGGCTGCTTGATTCCAGCACGCTTCAGACGACAAACACCCTCCAACTGCGCATCTTGAAGCCAGTTGAACGGGCCGACAACGACCCAACGCTGACTTACGCGAAGTGGCTGGTTTCCATCAACCTGCACACCGCGCGCAACCTGACCGGCATTTAAGGAGTATTGAGATATGGCCGTCATCAACACTGGTTCACATCCCAAGGCTCTCTGGCCGGGGGTGTACAAATTCTGGGGCACCAAGTACGAGCAGTTTGAGCCGATCTGGCCCAAGATGTTCGAAAAGCGGGACTCCACCAAGAACTACGAGGAAGCCGTCGAGGCTATTGGCTTCGGGCTCATGTCGGTGAAAAACCAGGGTCAGGCCCTGACCTATGACACCGCCCAGCAAGGACCGACCTCGCGCTTCACCCACCGCACCTATTCTCTCGGCTTCATGGTGACCATGGAAGAAATCATGGACAACCAGTACGAGGAAGTCTCGTTCAAGCGGGCCAACCGCCTAGCAAAATCCGTGTACGAAACCGAGGAAGTGGTCCACGCCAATGTCTTCAACCGCGCCTTCAATTCCTCCTTCACTGGCGGCGACGGCGTGTGCTTGGCTTCGGCCTCCCACCCAACAGCATCTGGCCTTCAGTCCAACGTGCTGACAGTGGCGTCTGATATCTCGGAAGCGGCGATCGAGGACTTGTCAGTCCAGATCAAGAACACCACCGACAGCCGCGGCCTGCGCACCCTCAACAAGCCGCGCATGCTCATCGTGCCTCCATCACTCGAACCCGATGCCTACCGCATCCTGAAGTCGGTTCTGCAGAACGACACCCCCAACAACGCCGTCAACTACATCAAGGCCAGCGGCATGTTCCCGGAAGGCATCGTCTGCAATCCCTACCTCACCGACACCGATGCCTGGTTCATCAAAACCGACTGCATGGACGGGCTTATACATTTTACACGTATGGCGCCAGAATATGCCATGGATAACGATTTTGACACAAAAAACGCGAAATCTGCGGTCGTTTGTCGCTGGATTGAAGGATGGATGGATTGGCGTCAACTATTTTCTAGTCAAGGCGCATGATGCTGATATAATTGGTTTATTTCTATTGGGCGGGAACTTAAATTCCCGCCTTTTTCTTGTCTCGCAATAACTCCCAAATGTGTTATGCACTTCTAGTGTCAATTAAACAGAGGTGTGCTATGGCCTGTAGTTATTGCGAGAGAGATATCAAGATTGTGGCGAGGGGCTTGTGCAGCGCTTGCTACACGCGGCAAACAAGAGGCTCGCTTGAGCGTGTACATACCTCCAACAAGGGGAAAACATGCAAGGATAAGGGGTGCTCTCAGCCTGCCATTGCTAAGGGTTTTTGCATGACACACTACGAGCGCAATGCACAGCATCCGCTCAAAACTATTTGGAAACTCATAAGGAGTCGCAGCAAGGCTGGTTGCAAATCGCGGCGCGGCTATCCTGCGGAATGGGATGACTTTGATGTGTTTCTGCGGGACGTTGGGGAGAGACCGGACACGCGACACAAGTTAAGGAGACTTGACCCGGACCTGCCGTATTCAAAAAATAATGTTGCTTGGCTACCGCAATTGCCAGGAGGTGGGCGTAGCGAGACCACAAAGGCATGGACTTTGAGGCGTTATTACAAAATCTCCGTTGAGGAATATGATGCCATGCTTGCAGCGCAAGGTGGGGTTTGCGCCATTTGCAGAAACCCGGAAACCGCACTGAACTCAGCAACACAAAAGCCTCGCGCTTTGGCGGTCGATCACGATCACAAGACGGGACGGGTCCGCGGATTGCTACATTTGGGCTGCAATCAGGGCCTCGGCCTTTTCAACGACGATCCCGCCCTCCTGCGGGCCGCCATAGCCTATCTCGAAAGCCATGCCGCCCTTGCGGATCAGCCGCAAACATGAGATAGCAGGGAGGCAAGACCAAGGCGTCTGCCTTCTCTTGCAGCCCTTCTTGGGCGTTTCCTCCCGAGACTTGGCTCCGCTTCGGCGGGGCCTTTTTCGTCTCCCCAAATACCCTGAATGCTCCCTCCCGTTTTGGCTAGTGTAATGGAACCTACCCTTCTGAGTTCCATTCAAAGGACCGCGCTGCGGTTGACGGGAGAACTAAAATGGCGATTGCCAACTATGTAAACGGGTTTCCAAATGGCGTGCTGCTGCGCGGTGTGCCGATCCTCCAAACCAATCCTGGCAAAGTTTTCTGGGTCTACAATGGCACCACGGGCCTGATGCCCGGGCAGCGCGGCGGCTCCAACGGGAACCGCGGCGGTTTCAACGATCCGTTCTCGACCTTGGCTTATGCCTTTACCCAGTGCGTGGCCAACCGCGGCGATATCATTATGGTCAAGGCTGGGCACGCTGAAAACATCGCCGCCTCGACTGCCCTTTCTATCGCCGGCGTTGCCGTCATCGGCCTTGGAGCAGGGACAAATCGCCCGACATTCACCTTCACCACGGCCAACACGGCGACATTCTCGGTCACCGCAGCCAACGTCTCGTTCCAGAACTGCGTGTTCACCGCCAACTTCCTCTCGATCGCGGCGCCAATCACGCTCACCACGGCAAAATGGTTCACGGCGCAGAATTGCCTGTTCCAGGATACCTCCGCTTCGCTCGACTTCCTCAACTGCATCAAATCAACGGGCGCGGCCAATACTGCTGATGGCTTGGCGGTCCTGGATTGCGATTGGTTCGGCACCGGTGTCACCTCGGTAAATTCGATGATTCTGGTCGCCGACGCCAATATTGACGTGACCCTGCTGCGTAACCGTGCGATCACGGAACGTGTCGCCGATGCACCGATCCTGCTCACCGTCACAACGGGCGCTTCGACCAATATCGAAATCGGCGACAACGTGGTCATTTCGAAGCAGACGGCGGCCACCGACGGCACCGTGGCCAAACTGGGCGCTACTTCGACTGGCGTGGTTTACCGCAACTTCTCCGGCACCTTGGTAACTGCCTCGGACAAGATATTCACCACCACTGTTGGCGTGTACCCGTTTGAAAACCGGGTTTCCGGCGTGGTTGGCGCCACAGGATTTGTCATCCCGGCAGTTGATTCCTAGAGGTTCATGACAATGCTCACTCAGTTCAATTTCATCTCATTCACAGGAGTCCGTCATGGCGATTTCTAGCGGGAAATATTTCAGTGAGGTCGCCGCTGGGCGAGTGCTCATCGGTTCAACTGCTGCGGCTGGCGTTGCCGCTCCCATCACGACAGGAACGGCGGTCACCTTTGGCCTGTGGAACACTTCCACGTCCCACAACGCAGTGCCGCTCTGGCTCAATATTGGCTACACCTCGGGCACCATCGCGCTCGGCACTTGGGCCATTGCAAACCAGTATTGCGGCTTCACTCTTGCCACCGCGGCACCGCTCTCGGCCTTCACCGATGGCACGCCGAAGAATGCCCTGCTCGGCAAAGGCAATGCCTCAGTCATGCGCTTTACGCCATCGGCGGCTACCCTCACCGCAGGCGGCACCGGCGCCATGTTCTTGCCGGCCGGCAAAGCCTCTGCCACCGCCGCTCTTGGCGAAATCAACGCCTTTAGCTGGCAGTTCGACGGCGCCATCATAGTGCCGCCTGGCCAGTTGATCTTTGTTGC
>JAHFPK010000388.1 GCA_023266715.1 Hyphomicrobiales bacterium
GGAAGGCCAGCCTTCCTTGCCATGTCGACAACCTTCAGCGTGCGGGACAGGCCGCCGAGATAACAAATGTCGGGCTGGACCACGTCTACGGCGCGCATGCCGATGGCAAATTTCCAAAGGGCCAAATCGCAATCCTGTTCGCCTCCCGTCACATCAAGTGACAGCGCATTGGTGACCTCTTTGGTCCAGTCATATTCCCAATAGGGGCATGGCTCTTCAAAATGGACAACGCCATGCTGCTCAAGAAACTTGCCGATTTCAATTGCCTTCTTTGGGGTGTAGCTGCTGTTGGCATCAACCAGCAAAGCGGCCTTGTCGCCCAGCGCCTTGCGCACCATCGGAACGATGGCATCGGTGCGGCCCGGCCATTCATCCTGGTCATGGCCGCATTCCTTGCCCACACGGAATTTGAAGGCGGTATAGCCACATTCATCTCTCAGTCGGGAGAGGCGCTCAGCTTCTGCTTCGGGGGTAATTTCCCCACGCTTCATGCTTGAGGCATAGACCGGAAAGGGTCGCGGCTTGCCGCCCAACAATTCACAGACACTTTTATTTTCCAATTTCCCGCGGAGATCCCAAAGGGCAGTATCAAGTCCGGTGATTGCCCGCATGAGGTAGGAACCGGGAAATTTATGTTCGCGTTCCGGAATGAGTGTGACGAGCGCATCGATGTCGCGCGCGTCGGTCCCGAGGCTCCACTTGGCGACCTGCCGGTGGAAGATGTCACAGGTGATATCCGCATTATAGGTTGAAACTTGGCCCCAGCCTTGGCTTCCGTCATCGCCTGTCACCCGCACAAAACCAATAAATTGGCTGCAGAAGGTCTCCAGGCTTTTGATTTTCACGCCAGCCCCTCTACCGCGCGCGCCTTGATAGCAACGCCCGCCGCACCAATGGCCTCACCACGTTCGGCTAGCCGGGAGAGCTCCTGCATGTGTTGTGCAGCCGCCTCTTCCCTTCGCTTCATGATCTCGTAGGCAATAGCGCCAATCAGTGACAGGCTGATGATGACCACGGCCAAGGCGGAAAGGGCGGGCGTCGTGCCCTGGCGCACTTCGCCGGCCAAAACCGTAACCAGGGTCTTGTCGGCGAGGATTGCGAAAGTCGTGGTGTTGTAGTTCTCGAACGACGACAGAAAGGCAATGACCGCCGCTGAAACCAGTGCGGGCTTCAGGAACGGCACCAGGATATGCCAGAAAACCTGCGGGAAACTGGCACCCAGGTCCAATGCCGCTTCCTCCTGCGAACGGTCAAAGCGCTGCAGGCGGGCCATGATGATCAGCAGGCAATAGGCTGCAACGAAACTGGATTGGCCGAAAATCGCGAGGATGATGCCCTTGTAGAAGTAGGCCTTGGTGAAATCCGTGAGGCCCATCATGTCCTTCCAGAAAATCACGGTGGAAATGCCGATGATGACACCCGGCGTCAGCACGGGTGAAACGGTGACGAGATAAAACAGGCTGCGGGCGCGGTAGTATATTTGCCCCATCATGATGGCAGCGGCGAGCCCTACGGGCACCGAAATGGCAACGACGCCCAAGCCAATGACGATGGAATTCTTGATGCCATCCATCATGGCGCGATGATTCCACAGCTTCACGAACCAGTCGAGCGTGAAGGCTTCAAACGGGTAGGCCTGCGGATAATTTGGCGTATTGAAAGCCGTTATGCTCATGACCAGCAAGGGGCCGAAGAGATAGGCGAAGAAGAGAAAGACATAGAAAGCAATCATTCCCCGCATGACAAGTTTGGAGCTCATCGGATGGCCTCCCCAAGACCGACCTTGAACAGTTTGAGCAACGCCATCACGAAGACGATACACGCGGCCAACAGGATAAAGGCGTAGGCAGCGCCGCGCGGCCAGTTGAAGGCCTGGAAAAAGAAGTCATAGACAATGGAGGTGAACCACAGGGTGTTCGGCCCGCCAAGGAATTGCGGTGCAGCCAGGGAACCGGCAGAAAGCATGAACACCATGGTGCAGCCGGAAGCGATGCCCGGCTTGGCATAGGGTATGACGACATCGCGATGGATTTTCCACCAGGGGGCGCCGAGGTCGCGGGCCGCCTCTATCTGGTTTTTGTCCAGACTTTCAATGGCATTGTAGAGCGGAAACATCATCACCAGCAGATAGGCGTAGGAGAGGCCGACATAGAGGCCCGTGTTGGTGCCAAGAAAATCAATTGGCTGGTCGATGATGCCAATGCCGACGAGTGTCTGGTTGATCAGGCCTTTGGAAGCCAGCAGCAGCCGCAGCGAAAAGGCGCGCAGAATTTCGTTCACCCAATAGGGCACGATAAGACCAAGCATCAGCAGGCGCACTTTCTGGATCGAGCCTGCCTGGGCCATGTAGTAGGCCAGAGGATAGCAAATGGCGAAGTTGAGGACCGTTACGAAAACCGATGTCAGAATCGAGAACAGGAAGGCCAACATATGGTTGGTGTTCCAGGCGCCGCCCGTGGGTTCCACGAAGAAGGACTTGTATTGCTGGATGGTCAGAAAATCTTCCGGCCCACCGCGCTTCAGCGGAGGCAGGCGCGGGTGGAAACTTTCCTGCACCATGTAGAGATATGGCATGACAACGAGGAACAGCATCCAAAACGCCACGAGGCCGATAAA
>JAHFPK010000389.1 GCA_023266715.1 Hyphomicrobiales bacterium
GCAGGAACAAACCGAATGGCATCGCATCGCCTTCTTCGGCAAGCTGGCCGAAATCGCCGGCGAATATCTCAAGAAAGGGTCGCAGGTTTATGTCGAAGGCAAGCTGCGCACCCGCAAGTGGCAGGACAAAGATGGCGCCGACAAATACACCACCGAAGTGATTGCAGACGCAATGCAGATGCTGGGCTCGCGCCAGGGCATGGGTGGTGGCGATGGTGGTGACGGCGGTGGACGGGACTATCAGCGTTCGTCGGGCGGTGGTGGGTCATCTTCATCTGGTGGCGGTGCGCCTGCTGGTGGTAGTAGCAGCAAGCCGGCGGCAGCTAAAGGTGGGGCGGCTAAGTTTGATGATTTTGAAGATGACATTCCGTTCTAAATTTCTGGGATGTAGAAGGGGCGCTTAGTGCGCCCCTTTTTGTTTGTTTGGTTCTATGGCAACGAGTTTGAATTTCGGTATAACAATTGCACGAACGCGGACATTGTTAGCGCTGCAATTAGGGCCTGTTAGGGAGGTAGATCATGCGTATATTGGTTGCGGCGACATTGGTAACGCTTTCATTTTCCGCATGGTCAAATCCACCAAGCCCAAGCGCCAAGAAAGACGTTCAAAAAGAGAACGCAAACCTTGCTGGAAACAAAAATGAAACTGCTGTAAAGCGGGGCACTAAAGACTTCCCCTTTGTTGTTGAGACGTTGCCTGCCCAGAAAAGCCAAGCACAGGCCGACCATGAGCATTATGAGCATCACGAAAAGCCGACGCTCGATAGGTGGCTCACTTATTCGACTATTGTCCTTGCCGTTGTTACTGCGGCGCTGGCATGGTTCACATTCCGACTGTGGGGGGCTACCGGGAAACTTGTGGTCGGAGCGGACAAAACTGCTGAACGGCAATTGCGGGCCTATCTTTGGGTGGTCCCGGACGTGGAAGGCAAATTCTCAAGCATTAGCGATTTGTGTACGCGGGGCGTGAAGCTTGTAGTCAAGAATGGCGGCCAAACGCCAGCCTATGGCGTCAAGCACTTCGCTTCGATTGGTTTATTTGAAAGTGAAAGCGATCTGGACGACATGGATTTCAGCGAACCGGGCAGCAAGTTCGTTCTCAATCCGGGAGCAGAGTCTTATTTGCGCATTGGTAGAAGTGCGCCACTTTCTGCTGATGACTTGGCAAGAATCAACGCTAGCAAAGCGTTTGTTTATATTTGGGGGGAAGTCCGATACAAAGATGCGTTTAAGCGGGAACAATGGACCAAATTCAGGCTACGCGCGATGGGTCCATCCTTGATGTGGTGTGAAGAGGGTAACGACGCCACATAGCGCCCAAAAATAGCGTCAGTCCACTTAAGGTATGAAACGGATTCATTTCGACGCACCATGCAGTGCATGATCGCTAAGGGATCAAGAAAGTGCCTCAGGTTCGTCGCTCGCTGCTCGGCGATTCACGCGCGACCCAAAGGCGAAAACCGCAGCCCACTACCGTCATCCCAGCAAAGGCTGGGATCCAGTCCGATCCAACTTCTCGATCAATGTATGGGCTGGATTCCGGCCTTCGCCGGAATGGCGCTTATGAATTTATGAAACTCTAGCGTTGGTGCGCATCTCCAGCCATTTTTGGCCTGAAAGGCGCACCAGCGCTAGAGTTTGTGATTTTTATGTAGCGTCAGGCTGGCAAGATCAACGCCACCGCCAACCCGCCCCCATCACGATTGTTAATAGTGATCCGCCCTCCATGCGCTTCGATGATCTCTCTCGCCAGCGCAAGCCCAAGCCCGGTGCCGCTGCGCTTGGTGGAATAGAACGGCACCAGCGCGTTCGACATCACGGTCTCGGTCATGCCGTCACCTCGGTCGGTGACTTCGATCACCAGCGCGCTTTGGATACGCCGCACGGACAGGCACACGCCTTCCAGTTTGGAGCCGGACTCGTGGGCGTTTTTCAGGAGGTTGAGTAACGCTTGCTCCATCTGCGCGAGATCGATGCTGACCGGTTCGGCTGGAAATTCGCCGATTTGCGTGAAGGCGATTTGCGATTTCAATCCGTCGATGAAGGTGGACCAGTCGATGGACTCCTTGCGCGGCGTGGGCAGCTTGGCGAAGCGCGCGTAGCCGGCGATAAAATTTTCCAGGTGACGTGTGCGGTCGGCGATGGTGTGCAGGATTTCCGGCAGGCGTTCGGGTTGGCCGCGCCGTAGCAGCTCGACGCCGGAGTTGGCCAGCGAGGCCACCGGTGCTAGCGAATTATTCAGTTCATGGCTGATGACGCGGATGACTTTTTTCCAAGTCTGCACTTCCTGCCTTCTCAGTTCCACCGTCAGGTGACGCAGCAACAATAGTTCATGCAGGCGACCGTTGAGGGTGAAGTTGCGGCGCGCGAGGTGGTATATCTCGTCTTCTTCGTCAAGTTCATCGGCATCGCCGTTGCGTGCGACCGTGAACAAGCCATCACCACCGCGATCCACCGCCTCGCGCAATGAGGGCGAGGCAGAATCGAGCACCTCCTGCAGGCTGTGGCCCTCCAGCTTGCGGCCCTGGTTGAGCAATTGCCGCGCGGCGAAATTGCCGAACACGATGGCGCCGCGATCGGCGATCAGCAGCATCGCCACGGGCGTGT
>JAHFPK010000390.1 GCA_023266715.1 Hyphomicrobiales bacterium
TTGATCGATGAGATGGAGTGGAAATCGCACAAATTTCATTCACCATTGTATTTTCTGGTGGCTCATCACCCACATGTGGTTGTGGCTACGATGTTTTCGAGAGAGATTCGGTAGAAAGCGATTCAACGGGCCGAAGTGAGATTGAACTCGTTGATCAAAACTTGTGGCGCTCTAATGAATGTCGCCGCGCGCCATCCACCTTCCGCCGAAAACACTTATGACAACCGCACCAATCACTATGGCGCCCCCTATGTAGGCCGCTCCTTGCGGTATCTCGCCAACGAAAAACCAGGGCCACAGGGGATTGATCACTGCGTCGAGCATGACAATGAGAGCCAGTGTTACGGCAGGAACCGACTTCGAGCCCTTCACGAAGAATACAAGTGGAATCGCCAGTTGCAATAATCCCATAATGGCAAGCAACCCCATGGTGGGTAGGCTGACATCAAAACCTCCGCCGCTGTGCCCAGCAAAAAAGCCGATAAATCCAGCGGCAAAGAACGTAAGGAAACCGCCAACACAAATCGCCGGCACCATGTCTACGTTGCGATAGCGCCGTAGCGCCAGTGTATTTCCCGCAAAGCCCAGCGGAAAGCAAAGCGACACGAGGATTCCAATAAGCTTGCCACCTTCAAGTCCGTCCCACGCAATGATGCCGACCCCCACCAAGGCCAAAAGGGCAGCGAGCCAAGCAGCGACACCCGGTTTTTCACCGGTGATCCAGGGGCTGAACAAGCCGGTAAAGAGAGGGGAGGACGCACCAATCACCGAAATAGTGGCGGTGCTCACCAGGGTCAGCGATGTAACGTAAATGGCCGAGGTGACGGCAAAGAAGCTGGCAGAAATGAGTATTGCCGCCACCGGGATGGCGCGAAATGTGGCAACCGTCTCGCGTCCATAGATTGCCACAAGATAAACCAGCAGCGCAATCGACATCCAATAGCCTCGCCAGCAAATGATCTGCCAGCCATCGAGGCCAGGCAACAGGCGCACAAAAATACCTGAAAGACTCCATCCCAGTGTTGCAAGCAGAACAAAGACGACACCTGCTCCATAACTTTGGTTGCCGTTTATCATTTCGCCCTTCATATCCGCAGGATTGCCAACAGCTGCACGGCAGGGTCGTTCATTGAAGTTCAAGCTGCTAGCGGAAACTGCCGTTGGCAAGGCCCGATCAGATAGAAGACAACGGCCGAAATCGACTGCGCCGAAATCTGCGTGTGGGCCACGCTTCAGGGCAAGAGAAAGAACATGATTGTCGTCGTTTCCAATGAAAAAAGCCCCCGCGAACGGAGGCTTTTTCCTACTCTCACCTTGCGCAGGGTTGCCTATCGCCAATCTATGGATTGGCAGCAGGTGCGTCAGCAGGCGGCGCAGTTGTTTGTGACGCCGGAGGCGTGGCTGGCTCCGGAGCTGCCGGGGGTTCGATAACAGGCGCAGGCATTGTCGTGTTGTTCTGCGTCAGCCTTGGACCCTCCGTTGCGGTATTCCAGTTGCTGCCGAAGAACAGGAATGCGCCCACAACAAAAACAAGGGCAGCGACAATAACGGCGATGGCCGTGCCAAAACCATCACCAGACTGGTTTACGTTAACGTCACGATTTGGATCTTTGTCATTTGCCATTATCGGTAATCCTTTCAGTGGTGAATACTAATGGAAAAACGTTTAATCAGAAAATTGGTTCCGTGCTGAAAAACTCAATATTTTCAATAAGAAGGTTATAGAAGGCGGCGCTGCGCCAGTGCCTGGGCGCGACGGGAGGCATGTGCACACCGACATCACCAAATGGCATGAAGAAGCCTTTAATCAAGGACCTCTCATGTTAGTATGCCGGCTGACAAATGGGACGCGCTTCGGTGCGCCTTTTTCATTTGTCCCTATTGAAACGCCTGAACATTTTTCGCAACGTCAGCTTTTCCCGTTCAAATCGATCTTGCGCTTCAACCAGCTCCTTCCTGTCTTCGGAGTCCAACGCGCCTTTCTCTGCGATATGCATTTGGTAATCCCACACAATCGGAATGAACGTGTCATGGAGATATGCAAATAATTCGTCGCCTAGTGGCTTCGATGCGTCTTGTATCATTTGACTTACCGCAAGCACTTCTTCATGCGTCATTTCATCCCCGAGATTGAGGCAGGCGGCAAAAATGTTTTGTTTCCTATCGGCCCAACTTAATGGTCTTTCAGTTTCAATAATTGCAGTCATTGTGGCTCTCCATTTTGAGTTCCCAACCCGATTCATGATTCAACTCGGGAAGCGGCGAAATTGTTTCTTGACTCCGCCAACTATTTTGTTCTAGTTTTGTTCTCAAGATGATTGAGACACTAGGCGAAGCTTATGATGCCGGATGGCGCATCCATGCCCGCTGCGCCCAGGGCAAGCTCAAGGGAATGAAATCTATCCCTGAATGCCTTGAGCGCGACGAGCTTGATTTGAAAACGCTTATGTGGACGCGGGGCGAAATGTTTCCTCTTGAGCGTCTTGAATCCCGATTGAAATGTCCGTGCTGCTGGTCACGGCGTGTTGCCGTCTGGTTTGAACGCACCGCCAATGTGAGACGGGCAAGGATGGTAGCGCGGCCGTGACAATTCCTGATTG
>JAHFPK010000391.1 GCA_023266715.1 Hyphomicrobiales bacterium
GAAGCCTATACAGACTTGGTATAGCGCCAAACATAGGCCGGTGGCACATTGCTCATGGCGGCACCTGCACATTTCCCCGCCAGCCCCACCTCAGCTGCCACTGATTCAGTAAATGGCGAAGCTTTGAAATAGCTGAACTGTACAAACACACCACCGGGTTCAAGCGTTGCAGCCACCGCCTTGGCGATCTGCTGGCGCTCCGATGGCTTGAGACTCCGCAACGGGATTCCGGAAATTATCTTTTTCACCGGCCCCTGCCCCAAAGCTCTCAAAATTTGCGGCAAGTCCTGCCCGGCACCTTCGATAATTTTGACTTGTGGAAATTCCCCCTTGAGGAATTTCACAAACCGCCCATTGAACTCAACCAAAATGAGATTGGCAGGAGCAATACCCTGGGAAAGAAGCTCGCGTGTAAACACACCCGTCCCCGGCCCCAACTCCACCACAACATCAGACGCTTTTGGAGCCAGTAAGCCTACGATGAACTTTGCCAGTTTTTGACTGCTCGGCGCTACCGCCCCGACGCCAAATGGATTGCGAAAATATTGCCTTAAGAAAAACAGTTTGGAACGCCAATCTGCCTTAGCGGCAGGACTAAAAAACATACTCATGCGTTTAAATTTCCCTCTCGCACAGCAGATGCAATAAAACCACCGCCTAAAACGCGTGCCCCTGACCCCTGCCCATCATAAAGCACACAGGCCTGCCCCGGCGATACACCATACTCGCCGTCAAGCACCGTCACGATTGAACCCTGCAGATCCCGACGCACCGCAGCCTCGACCGGAGGCCGTGTTGATCTGATCTTCGCAAAAACCGGCTGAGCCTTCTCATTCAACATTTCTTGTCCCAGCCAGTTGAGATTCGCCAGGCGAATATCACTTTGCTTCAAGGCTTCTTTTGGGCCGACAACGATTTGTTTTTTAGCAGCATCAACCTTCACCACATACAAGGGCTCCGCATCGGAGATGCCAAGCCCGCGGCGCTGGCCGATGGTATAATGAATAATGCCCTCATGACGGCCCAGCACCCGCCCATCCACGTGAAGAATGTCACCGGGTTCCGCAGCATCAGGCCGCAGCCGCAGGATCACGTCGGCGTAGCGCCCCTGGGGCACAAAACAAATATCCTGACTGTCCGGCTTGTCCGCTACAACCAGCCCAAGCTCACCAGCAATGCGCCGCGTTTCAACCTTGGGCAACGCACCAAGCGGAAAGCGCAGGAAATCAATCTGCTCCTGCGTGGTGGTAAAAAGAAAATAGCTCTGGTCGCGCGCCATATCAGCGGGCGTAAAGAGATCACGATGCTTCGAACCATCGCCCCGCGGCCGGCTCTCAATATAATGGCCAGTCACCAGCGCTGCCGCATCCAGGTCCTTGGCACGCTGCAGGAGATCGGCGAATTTAACGGTTTGGTTACACTTCACGCAAGGGATGGGGGTTTCACCGGCAAGATAGCCCGACACAAAATCATCGATCACCGCGTCCTTGAAGCGGCTTTCAAAATCCAGAACATAATGCGGAATGTCAAAAGCCGCCGCCACCCGCCGGGCATCATGAATATCCTGGCCGGCACAGCAGGCCCCCTTCCGGCGCAGCGCCTCGCCATGGTCATAGAGCTGCAAGGTAATGCCAACCACGTCATAGCCCGCAACTTTCAGCATGGCTGCAACCACCGAGGAATCCACCCCTCCCGACATGGCCACCACAACCCGGTGATCCCCGGGGTTTCCCCCAAGGCCCATGGCCGCATGAACGGCATTCAGAGTGGCTTTATCCAGTTTCATGGCGCCTAAATGGGCGCAAATTCCAGAAAACGCAATAATGCGCCCAAAACTGTCCTGAATTGAAGCATCTGAGACCCGGAATTTGCGATTTATTCATAAGCGTTTAGCTCATTCTTAAGCGAGCTGTCATAGCGTGAGTCTCTCTTGAGTACCTGCGTTTTAGGTTTGCGAGTTTAAGTATGAACGGTCAGTTGCGTCCACGGGTTAACTACGTCATCGGCCCCGATGGCAGCCCCCTAACAATTACCGATTTACCGGCACCAGGCAGTCATCGCTGGGTCATTCGCCGCAAGGCGGAAGTGGTAGCAGCTGTGCGGGGTGGTTTGTTGAGTTTGGAAGAGGCTTGTGACCGCTACGTTCTGACTGTTGAGGAATATCTGGGCTGGCAAAGATCGATTGACCGTCATGGTTTGGCGGGCCTTCGCACCACAAAGATTCAGAAATATCGCCAATAGGTGTGTTGCGTGATGAGTACCGGGGCTGGAAATGAAAATTTCCGGCCCTTTTCAATTCCGAGACCGCCCGCCATATTCAGGCGATGAAAATCCTCATCATTTTTGCCCATCCAAAAATGTCTGACTCCATCGTGCAATCGAAAATGCTGGGCGCTGTCAGGAATTTAAATGGCGTCACCATTCATGACATTTACGCAGCCTATCCCGATTTCCTCATTGATGTGGACTACGAACAGGAGCTGCTGCTTGAACATGACCTCGTTGTTCTGCAGCATCCCTTTTATTGGTATTCCACCCCTGCGATCATCAAGGAATGGCTCGACCTCGTGCTTCAGCATAACTGGGCCTATGG
>JAHFPK010000097.1 GCA_023266715.1 Hyphomicrobiales bacterium
CGGACCCAGCGGCAATTCAGGGTCAGCCTGTTTCTTCACCCTCGGCGGGCGGCGGAAACCCGCCACCGCCTTCCCGGTCAACCAGATGAAGGGGTTGTCCCGGCCAATGATTTGCTTGCTCAACAGAAGCCCGCCATGGCGCTGGATGGCCTTGCGGATCGCAGCGGCCCGGCGCTTCGGATCATTCTCGCCATCCGCCTCGAAGGTCATGCGTTCGAAGACCTCGCGCACCTTGTCGCCACGCACCACGCGAACGTCCTGTGGCAGTTTGAGAGAGGCAGGGGCGGCTTCGCCGAACTCTTCGATGGCAACATGCAGCGAGCGAAGGAACGCCTGCGCCTGCGCCGGAAGCCGCAGCGTGGGATCAGCGGCGAACTCGATGCCTTCCATGGCACCTTCATTCGGTTCGAGCACCACGCAGGATGAAACCTCATCACCATGGCTGTCATTGCCGATCACTTCCTTCGCCAGCACGAAGCGGATGGTGGCACCATCCTCGCCGTCCTTTTGCTTTGTGACCTTGGCCTCGCGCACCGCGCGTTTGTCCACATCGGAGATACCATCGAGCTTGAACAGCGTGATCACGTTTTCGAGATTGGCAAAGATCGAGGTGTGGCCGCGCGGCTTGCCGCCTTCGGCATTCATGTGATGCACGAGCATGACGTGGCTCTTGGTCGCCTCGGCGATCTTGGCGCAGCGCGCCAGAATTTTCCCCATATCGTCGCTGGCGTTTTCATTCGCGCCGGGCGTTGCCGCCGACAGCGTATCGATCACCGTCAATTCATGCGGCACCTTGAACGTGCGCGACCAATGCAGAATTTCATCGATGAGCAAATCGGTGTGAATGTCATCGGCGTGGAGATCGATGGCCGTAGGCAGCAACACGAAAGGCAAATCCTTGTCGAGGCCGAGACCGTTAAACTGGCGATAGGCGCGCAGGCGCTTCTTGATGCCCAGCCCGCCTTCGCCAGCCTGATACACCACGCCGCCCTGCAAGGTGCGCATGCCGAAGAAGGGGATGCCGCGCGCAATCGACAGCGCCATGTCGAGCGCGAAGAATGATTTGCCCGATTGCGATGCGCCAGCGAGAAGTGATCTCTCCCGGCGCGTGATCAGGTTCTTGATGAGCCATTCGTGCTCCGGCCCCTTCTCATCCAGCTTGGCCCACGGCAGCGCGCGGAACTTGGTGACGAAATCATCATCGGGCGTCCACACCGGAGCCTTGGCGGCAAGCTCGGTCAATTCGCCATCGGTGTGCCCTTCAAGGAACCAATCAAACACGTCCTGCTTTTTGTGCGTCTCATAGAGTTGCAGAACCCTGATCGAATTGGCGGTGCCGTGAAGCTGCCGCGCCACAAGGCGCGCATGATCCTTGCCAGTGAACTTCGGCCTGCCGTCTGGATGAAACAGAAGTTGCTTGGTCTCTTTGTTGATCGATTGCGGATCATCATCCGGCAGGATCACCACGTCCGCGCCTGCAAAGAACGGCACGAGGCTGTCGGGGAATTTGCCAGCACCGCCCGCGTTGCATGTGCCGACGAAACCATAATCGAAAACTTTATCGACGCACTTCTCGCCTTCTGGAATGTAGATTGTCTTGCCAGCCTCGACCGCCGCGATGAGTTCTGGCAGTCGGTAGGGCACCTGCCGCAGGCCCTTCACCTTCCACGTCCACTTGCCGTCCTCATCCTTGGTGCGCTGGCGGTACGTCTTCACCGGGCCGTCATCATCGGTGCCTTCGAGGCGCACCACCTGAAACAGGAAGCCGCCGTCCTCATCCAGATAATCCCACGTCTTGCTGACCTTCATCTGGTCGAGGGGCATGTCGGGCTTTTTTTCTGCGGGTGGATTGGCAGAGACGGGAGCAGCGGCTCTTTCCGCTTTCGCGTTCGCCGGGCGCTGCTCCCCGTCTCCATCAGCGGGGCGCTTGCGCGCCTCACTGAAACCTTCGACTTCGAAACCGTTATCGACGAGCCAGCGTAGGGCGTCTTCGCCCTTATTGCCAGTTTGTTTTTCGACGAGTTTGAGCACGCCGCCGCCGACCTTCTCTTCATTATCATACCATGTGCCAGCCGAGAGCTTCACGGACTTCGAGCCGTGCTTGCCCCAGCGCCAGTCATCCCTTGATGAGAGGCCCTTGTTTGGCTTCCCCCAAAAATGTTCCGCCACGTGTGGCATGATGGCGGTGTATGCCGATTGATCGGTCATTCGTGTCTCTGTCCTCGCAGCACGGCATTCACTGCATTCAATTTCGGGGCGATGCGGTCGAGATACCGGGCCGTGGCCCGAAACACTTCCGCCTTGTGCAGACGATCAGGCAGCGGCGCTTCACGGAAGCCCGTGACCATCGCTGCCTGCTCGCATGCTTCGATGTGATCCGCCTCTTCGTTGCAGGCGAGGATCATGTCGGAGAGTTTGATCGGCGCATCAGCCATGCAAACCCCCGACATTGTAGGCAACGCGGTCGCCGGGCACTGGCTCACGATCAGAATTGACCATCACTGGCTGGATGAAAATCTTGCGCTCGAAGGTGAAGCCCGGCCCGTGCTTCTGCCTGCGAATATGGCCGCGCCGCATGTGCGGGCGCATCGTGCGTCCGCTCGGCGCGCCGCTCTCATAATCATTCTCCGTGATGTCGCCGAGGGAAAGCGTGGTCACATAATCGGCCTTCGCCTTGCCGACGCCGAACTTGGCGAGAGAATTGTGGACGGTATTCTTGACCACGTTCCGTGTGGCAAGCAGCACGATGAAGACAACATAAATCGCCGTGCAGTCCCGCAGCAGGCTGTTGAACTTTTCATCCTCGTTGGCGGCGGCGGTTGTTTTCTCGGCATCACGCCATGTCCGTGGTCGGCCATTGTTGACGGTCAGCCACGTGGAGATGCAATCCAATATGACGCAATTTTTGCCCAGCCTGCGGTTGAAAATTTCGAGCGTGTCGGGGTGATCCTCGACCGGGGCAAAATGAAGTTTCAGGGTGCCGTCATCCGTCGGCACGGCCAGATCAAATTCGGGGTACGGCGGATCGGAGATGCGCATCTCGATCATGTCGGCATAGGTCGCCATTGCATCCCGCACGCCAACGGATTGCAGCGCTTCATTGCTGACCTGAAAGAGGTGCCTTGTCATTGCATCCTGCGATATGCGTTGATGACGGCGCGCGCCATCTCCGGCGTGATTGCTTTGCCGCAGGCGATGCTCGCCCGCGTGGCGATGTAAGTCATTTCGGTTTTTGAAATCCGCTTGATGGTCTGCGTGATGGTGGTGGCAGGATTTGCCTTGGCAAATTTCTTGCTCACGAATTGGCCGCTCACGGCGCTCTTTGGCTGTTTCATTTATTTCTCCTGAAACAACGGGGTTGCCTTCACGGCATGCCCGGCATGCCGCACTGACGCGGTGTAATCCCACAGCGCCGCCGCGTCGCCCGCGTTGTGGTCATCGATCTCATATCCGAGTTGGCGGCAGCGCACGCCCACGGCGCGCTTCGCCTCATTGCCGGGCAGGTTGCCCACGCCGATGAAGTGCTTGCGCACCTCGTTCACCGATGCCTCACGGATGCTTCTCACGCCCATGCGGTAGGCGATGCCTTCGGTGATTGCCGCGAGGCCGAAGAGAATGCGGGTCACCTTGACGGTGGTGTGGCCCCTGACATGGATGGTGGCGAGCGGCGCTTCATAGACGAGCACGTCCGGCGTCCGGTCGATCAGCTTTTGTGAAAGCCACTTGGTATAATTGCCGAAGATTTCAGGTGTGCCAGCGCCCTCGATGGCACACCGTTTCGATCCGCAGTTCGGCTTGCCGCCGTTTGCGCCTTCGGCCCAGCCGAAGCGCGATGCGAGATCGAGCGCAAGTATCCACTCGACATCACGCATGACGGCACTCATTCAAAAAATAATTCATCATTGGCCCCTTTTGCTCCGTGGTAACGGGCGATCAGTTCACAAGGTCTGGCGTAACTCCGATTGCTTTCAGAAAGGCGCGCTTGTCCGCCTTCGATGCTTGACGCCAGTGGTGCAAGATATGCACCTGCCATCCGCTCATGATGCGCTTGCCGACTGGCGACATGACTTCGACTTGGGCAACGGCTTCGGCACTCTGCTCGCCGGGAACCGGGTCTGATGGTTTCGTCCGCTCCGGCTCACCGTGCGGCCTTCCAAGCATCGGACTTGGCTTCGCGGCTTCCGGCACGTCCGCAATCTCGGGCTTGTCGGCTGGCACAGCTTCGGCGGTTGCCGTCACTTTCAATCTTGGTTTCCTTGACATGATCGTGATCCTTATGTGGCCTGCCGCACTTGCGCGGCACGGCTCTCATTTAACTCATCCAGCAATTGCCGCATATAGGCGGCACCTGTCTGGCCATAGGTCGGCTCGACGCCGCTGGCCACTTCGGCGAGGTATTGCGTTACCGTTTGGAACTCACGCTCGAATTTGGTGGGTTCGTCGGTGTAGCGCCGCATCCACTCATTGAGCGCCCGGCCCATCTCTTCCTGATCCATGTCCATGATGACCTTTCAATCGTCTTCGGAGAGAACCAAATGGTTCGGAGTGATGGTGACCACGCCCATGACGCCAACGATGACCGGGATGCGGCCCTTGATGACGCGGTGCCCATCGATGATGTGCGTCTCCAATTTGTTCACGAGAAGAATGTGATCGGCATGGAGACGCGCAAAGATTTGCTCGATTGTTTCGCAGCCCTCGACTTCACAGGGATACCAGACATTGCCGCCACCCTTGGTGGCGATGCTTGTGGTGAGGGCCACGATGATCATCAGTGGGTCCGTGACGCGAGTTCAACCACGGTGCTGTCGCCCTTCGGCTTCGGCGGCGGGTTTTCTTTTTTGTCCGCGATCATCTCGGCCAAAATTTTGAACGTGTCGTCGAAGAGTTCCATCTGCGCGAGCAGATCGCCCTTGTGAACATATTCCATGAAACAGCGGAAGACTTCGGCGCGCTGCTGCGCTTCCATGCCATTCAACTTCAAGGTCCAGTTGAACGCCGTGCGGTTGAGGTTGTGAAGCTCCAATTGGTTCTTCATGAAACCGCCGAGCGATGATTGCTCTTCCGACGCGGCCTTCTTCCGCTTGGTGATGTCGGCGAGCAATCGCTTCATCGTTGTGCGGTTGATCGACTTCTCGACCGCATCGTCTTTTACCTTTTTAGCCATTGGCTACTCCATGGGGTTTTCGTGAGGCCCGGACACGCTTGGCTCGCTTGGCAAGGGCCACTCTCTTTGCCTGCGGCTCGCCCTTCGTCCGCGCAATCAATTTGCGGTCGATGGGAAACTTTGCCAGCACTTTTGCGATGTGCCTGTCGGTAGGGCGGGGAATATCCTCCGGCCACGGCACGCCAACAGACCAGCCGAAGGCGAAACGGCAGACGCACAAATCATAAAGCGCCACGGTGAACGCGCCGCCCTTTGTTTTCGTCTCGAAGAAACGGTCGGTGCCCATGATGCGGCGCTGGACTGTGCCCATTGAATAGCCCTTGCTGGCAGCGAAGGCGGTGCAGAGGCGGCGCAGGTTGTTGAGCAGGAGAGGTTCGTAAAGCATGGCGGGCAACCTAGTCGGCGTCTGCCGATTTCGTCAAGCCCAAATTGCGAACAAAATGATCCACTTAAAATAAGCGTGTAATTCGGGTGCCTTAGCTCGCATTTATTGGCGTATTGCGTTTTCGGCGGGCACCGATTAAAACAGTTCCGCTTCGCAATCATGCGCAAGCGATACCACGGAGAACGAAAATGAAAGTTGGTAAAACCCTCAACGATCTCGCTGCCGAGATCACCCGCCGCCAAGCATCGAAGAGGGACTTCATTGTCCCTACGCCGCAAGCGGTGATCACCCTCGACAAGGCCGAGAGCCACGTGTTGAGCTTCGGCGATAACAACATCACGATCAACGATCTCGCCCATCAGCAGATTGCATCGCACGCCGAAATCCCCAAGCCGTACTACGACCGCATGCGCAAGGAAGCGCCCGAACTTCTCGCCAACAATGTCAACACATGGTTCAACAAATATCCCTCGAACCGGATGGTGCGCACTCTTGACGGCAAGGCCCGCGCGTTTCTCTCTGACAAGTATCGTCCACTTGAGAACGAGGATTTGGCCGAGGCAGTTCTGCCCGTGCTGCTCGATCTCGATGTGACGATCATGTCGTGTGAGATCACCGAGCGCCGCCTTTACATCAAGGCAATCCACAACAGCATCGCCAAGGATATTCCCACGGGCAAGATGATGGGCGATGGCACCCACACCATCTTCGATACGTGCTGCCCGGCGATCACGATTGGCAACAGCGAAGTGGGCCAAGGCTCACTGTCTGTGATGACTTCGATCTTCACGCGCGGCTGCACCAATCTCGCCACGTTTGGTGACAAGTCGATCCGCAAGAGCCACGTGGGCGGCAAGCACGAATTGGTCGAAGGCATGTTTGACATGCTCTCCGATGATACGCGCAAGCTCACCGACAAGGCCCTGTGGGCGCAAGTGCGTGACGTGGTTGTGGGCAGCTTCGATGAAGCGAAGTTCAAGGCGCTCGCCGGGCGCATCGCCGAGACCGCAGAGCAGCGGATCGAAGGCGATGTGGTGAAGGTCATTGATCTCGCTTCGAAGCGGTTCACGCTCAACGAGGGCGAGAAGGGATCGATCCTCAAGCGCCTGATCGAAGGTGGTGACCTCATGCGGTACGGTCTCTTCAATGCCGTGACGCGCACCGCCGAAGACATCGAAGACTATGACCGCGCCACCGAGTTCGAGCGCATCGGCGGGCAGATCATCGAACTTCCAAAGAACGAATGGCAGCAACTTGCAATGGCTGCCTAACACAACGGCTGGGAGTTGGATCGGTTAGCCGCCGATCACCTGCACAAACCCCCCAGCCAAACTAGAGCCGCGCACTTCTCCGTAGGGTGCGCGGCTTCTTTTGGGCAAAAATTTTAACAGTGAAAGGAACCGTCATGAAGCTCGACCGCAATGTCACAGGTCAGAACAAATATTGGCTGATCAAGAACCGCCACCTGCAAGCACTGCTTGCCAATCCCGTCACGTCGCCAGAGATGGAGACGCGCATGGGCGACCTGCGCGCCGCCATCCAGACCCTTGAGCAGCACGGCCTGATCGAGCGCGGTGAGCCGGAGACGGAGAATGAATTTTTCGTCATCAAGTTGCGCGATGCCTTCGCCGAAGGTGCGCTGATCCATTACTCCCACACGGCGATGATCGCTGGCGAACAAGAATACGCCCGAGATGTGATCGATCTGTCATACAGGTCCGGCCAGCATTCCGCCTTCTGCAAGAGGCCCGACTGATGGCCATCGAGAAACACACCATCACCGACCGCGCATCGTGGCTTCTCATGCGCATGCAAGACATCACGGCGTCCGATGTGGCCGCATGCTCCGGCGTGTCACCGTGGAAGACGCCGCTGAAACTCTTTCACCAAAAGCTCGGCAACATTCCCCCGGCAGATGAGACCGCAGCAATGCGGCGCGGCATCTGGCTTGAGCCTTCGGCCATGTTCGCCCTGCGTGAGCAGCAGCCCACATGGGAGATCAGGAAGCCCGCCCTCTATATCCGCGACACCGAACTGCGCATCGGCTGCACCCCTGATCTTGTTGCCATCGATCCGGCGCGCGAAGGCTTCGGCGTGGTGCAGGTGAAGACCGTGGCGCTGCGCATCTTTCGGGAGAAATGGTTGCAGTCGGATGAGACCATCGTGGTGCCGCTCGACTATGCCTTGCAGACGATCACCGAGGCGAAGATGACTGGCTCCGATTGGGCGGTGCTCGCTGTCTTGGTGACGGGCGAGTTCTCGCTCGACCTGCACATCTGCGAAGTGCCGATCAATGACGGCGCGTGGAAGCGCATTGTCGCGGACGTGAAGCTCATGTGGTGGCACATCGACAACTTGCAGCCGCCATCGATCCAGCCCTATGAGGACAACACGACCCTGCGGGAACTTTATCCCGAAGAGGACGATGAGGTGTTGGAGACCATCGACCTCTCCTATGATAACCAGTTGCCTTCGCTGCTCGCCGAGCGCGCTGCTGCGATGAAGGCGATCAAGGCGAACGATTATCGCAAGACCGAAATCGAGACGCATGTCATGGCGCTCTTGAAGGACAAGCCAGCCGGAACGCTGCCGGGCTGGGGCGTCACGTGGAAGACCCAACAGGCAGCAGCCTACACCGTAGCGGCCCGCGAGACCCGTGTGCTGCGCATCACTGAAAGGAAGAACAGAAATGGCTAAAGAAGCAACCCAATCGAAGGGCGACCCCCGCGATGAACCAACCACCACGAGCGCCAAGGCCGTGAAGGTCATGGAGCAGCAGCGCCCCAATCCCCTTGAACAATTCGCCAAACAGCCGGAAGCGCAATTGCCAGCCCGGCTGCAAGTCGGCGGCGCGCTGTTTGATCAGCCGCAGGGCGCAATCCAAGTCGCTGTGTACCGCGATGAAGCCCGCATCATGGACAAGCTCAAGGTGATGGCGGCAGTGGCAGGCGACGATTGGTACTATCGGTTCCCGGTGACCGATAAGAACAATGTCACCAGCTACATCGAAGGCGCATCGATCAAACTGGCAATGACGCTCTCACGCCTGTGGGGCAATTGCATGGTGGATGCCCGCGTCATCGATCTCGGCGACGAGTGGATGATCTATGCCCGGTTTCAGGATTTTGAAACCGGATACGTGCTCGTGCGCCCGTTCCAGCAGCGCAAGAGCCAGAAGACCATGAAGACCGATGCCGACAGGCAGCGCGACATCGCGCTGTCAATCGGCGTCTCGAAGGCCGAGCGCAATGTCGTGGTGCAGGCGTTGAGCGAGTTCGCCAAGTACGGCCATGAGGAAGCGAAGTTCTCGCTGGTCGAAAAGATCGGCAAGGATTTGCCCGCATGGCGCACCAAGGTGATCGACCGCTTCCAAGAGGAAGGCATCGACATCGCGCGCGCCGAGCGCGTGGTGGGTCGCGTGGTTGCCGAATGGCTGGCACCCGATGTGGCGAAGGTCATCGCCACGGCGAAGGCTGTGACCGATGGCATGTCAACATGGGATCAGTCTTTCCCCGTGATGAACAAGCCGCTCAACGAAGCCGAGAAGGCGGCAGGCGACGGCGTGAAGCAGTTTGCCGAAGGCGGCAAGGGCGAGGCTGTCGATACCACCCTGCCGCAGGAGTAACCGCAAAAAGAAACCCCGCCATGATTTGCAATGGCGGGGTTT
>JAHFPK010000392.1 GCA_023266715.1 Hyphomicrobiales bacterium
ATCCGGTCATCTTCTGAGCAATAAGGAGATGCCCGTGTCATGCACAGGCATGATGAGAAATTTAACGTAGCGACCTAGGAAACCAGAACCGGAAACTCCGCTGCATCCATCACCGCGCCATGCGCCAGTGTCACACCGCGAAATGGCGGCGATGTTTTCACGCCCTCGCGCCGCGCAAAGCGCGCATCATCGCCCAAGAGCCGCAATGAAAATGCCCGCCGCTGTTCGCTCGTCGAATTATTGGCCGGTGCGCCATGCAGCGTCTTATAGTTGAACGCCACCGCATCACCGGGCTCCAAAGCCCAGCCGATCACATTGAACCTGTCGCGATTGCCATTGATATCCGGCACCTCCTCAAGCCCGTCATTTTCATTGAGCGGCGTTTTGTCAAAACGTTCCGGCCGGTAATACTTGCCCCACTTGTGCGAGCCGCCGACAAATTCCAGCGTGCGGTCACGCGGCACATGGTCCAGCGGAATCCAGATGCTCACCGTGTCATTGCCGTCCACACAGTAATAGGGCTGGTCCTGGTGCCATGGCGTGGCAACACCCGCACTCGCCTCCTTCACCAGCACATGCTCGTGAAATAGCCGCGCCGTTTTCGTGCCCATCAATTGGCGGCCAATCTCCGCCGCAGGGGAGTTGAAGATGAAATCACGATACTCAGGAATACGGTCCCAATTGCAATAGTCGCCAAAGAAGCGCCCACCGCCGTCTTTGCCCTTGTAGATTTTTACGTCAGCGCTGGGCTCAGCCATATTGCGCGCGATCCCTGTCCGCAGAACCTCCACCCAGTCAGCAAAATAGCCCTTGAGGGCCACCGCCCCGTCCCGCTTGAAAGCCGCAATTGTTTCGGCTGGAACTGTCGGCTTTTTCATCTCTGCACTCCGCATCTCAAATTCACTGTACCACCGTTAATAAATAAACCGGATTGAATTACTTCCCCCAAAACAGAATTTTGATCAATCGGAAAAAACGTGCTTAGATGCGGCATCGCCCCTCCGGGCGTTCAAAAAATATCAGGGAGACAATCATGAAATCCATAAAACTGTTTGGCGTGGCGTTGCTGATGGGCACAATGCTTGCAGCCGGCGCCGCCCAAGCCAAATCGCTGGTTTACTGCTCCGAAGGTTCACCCGAAAATTTCTCTCCTTCCATCAATACCACCGGCACCAGCCTTGATGCGGCCCGCCCGGTCTATAACAAGCTCGTGCAATTCACCCCCGGCACGACTGCAACCGAACCCGGCCTTGCCGAATCCTATGAGGTGACGGACGGCGGCCTGACCATCACCTTCCATCTCCGCAAGGGCGTCAAGTTTCATTCCGGCGTGAATGGCTTCACCCCCACCCGCGACCTGACCGCCGAGGATGTGATCTTCTCCTTTGAACGCCAGTGGAAGCCGGAGCATCCCTATGCAAAGGTATCCGGCGGCGCCTATGACTATTTCAACGACATGGGCATGCCTGACCTGCTCAAATCGATCGAGAAGGGTGCGGACGACCTCACCGTCGTCATGAAGCTCAACAAGCCGAATGCACCGATCATCGCCAACCTCGCCATGGATTTCGCCACCATCCAGTCGGCTGAATATGCCAAATACCTGATGGACAAAGGCACACCGGAACAGTTCGACCAAATTCCCGTCGGCACCGGTTCCTTCCAATTCGTTGATTACCAGAAGGATGCGGTCATCCGCTTCAAGGCCTTCGACGGCTGGGCTGGAAAGCCAAAGATTGACGATCTGATCTATGCCATCACGCCTGACGCTTCGGGCCGCTATGCCAAGCTCAAAGCCAACGAATGCCAGGTGATGATCGCGCCGAATCCGGCTGATCTCGCTGACATGGACAGCAACCCCGATGTCCAGCTGCTGCAACAGGCAGGCCTCAACATCGGCTACATGGCGATGAATGCCCAGAAGCCGCCGTTCGACAAGCCGGAAGTCCGCAAGGCTATCGCCATGGCCATCGACCGTGATGCCATCCTGAAGGAAGTCTATCAGGGCGCCGGACAGAAGGCCAAGAACCCGATCCCGCCAACCATGTGGTCCTATGATGACTCGACGGAGGACATCCCCTACGATCCAGCCAAGGCCAAGGAAATGCTGGCGGCAGCCGGTGTGACTTCGCTCGACACCGACCTGTGGTGGATGCCGGTGCAGCGCCCCTACAACCCCAACGCCAAGCGCATGGGCGAAATGGTCCAGGCGGACCTCGCCAAGGTCGGCATCAATGCAACGCTCGTCTCCTATGAGTGGGGCGAGTATCGCAAGCGCATGCAGGCCGGCGAGCACCAGATGGGCTTCCTCGGCTGGACCGGCGACAACGGCGATCCGGATAACTTCCTCGCGGTGCTTTTGGGCTGCGACAAGGATGGCAAGCCCAACTCCAACAACATCCCGAAGTGGTGCGATGCCAAGTTCCAGGAGGACATAACCAAGGCCGCCGAGATTACGGACCAGGCCGAGCGTACCAAGCTCTACCAGGACGCCCAGAAGATCGTGGCGGCCCAAGTGCCCTGGCTGAACATCGCCCACTCCACCGTCTTCGAACCCATCCGCAAGAGCGTTTCAGGCTACAA
>JAHFPK010000393.1 GCA_023266715.1 Hyphomicrobiales bacterium
CCCGCATTTCTGGCTTATGCTAAACCAACATTTGGAAAAATAACATGCCACACGACGGCCATGACCATACTGACGATCATTCCGAGCTTTCACCCATCGCGCTTCGTGTCAAGGCGCTGGAGTCGCTGCTCATTGAAAAGGGCTACGTCGACCCGGCGGCACTCGACGTTCTGATCGACACTTATGAAAACAAAGTCGGTCCGCGCAATGGTGCCAAAGTTGTGGCGAGGGCCTGGACTGACCCCGCTTATGCAGCCTGGCTGAAAACCGATGCAACGGCCGCAATCAAAAGCTTCGGCTTTGCTGGCCGCCAAGGCGAACACATGGTGGCGCTGTTCAACACCCCCGAAACCCACAACATGGTGGTCTGCACTTTATGCTCGTGTTATCCGTGGCCGGTTCTTGGGCTGCCGCCTGTCTGGTATAAATCACCGCCCTACCGCTCCCGCGCCGTCATCGATCCGCGCGGCGTTCTTGCCGAATTTGGCGTGACGCTTCCCGAAAAAACGAAAATCAGCGTGTGGGATTCAACCGCAGAAATCCGCTATCTCGTTATTCCCATGCGGCCGGCCAACACCGAAAGCTTAAGCGAGGAAGAACTGGCAGGCCTTGTCAACCGCGACTCATGATCGGCACGCGGCTTGCGGGCAAAGCAGCGTGAACGGCCCGCAGGATATGGGCGGCATGATGGGCTTTGGCCCGGTTAAGCCCGAGGTCAACGAGCCTGTGTTTCATGAAAATTGGGAACGCCGTGTGCTGGGGCTCACCCTTGCCATGGATGCCTGCGGCCTGTGGAACATCGACATCCTGCGCCACACAAGGGAATCTTTCCCGGCACAGATATACTGGTCGGTGCCCTACTATGATCTCCGCATTGAGGCACATATCAAGGTGATGCGCGCGCGCGGAATGATCACTGAAGCCGAAACTCTGGCGGGGCAGATGCTGGTTCCGCCAAAACCGGTGAATGCCGTGCTTGGAGCCGAAAAAGTTAGACCTCTGCTCGCCAAGGGCAGTCCTTACAATCGAGTTGCAGCCAGCCCGCAATTGTTCAAAACTGGCGACCGCGTGAAGGTGCGCAACCTTCATCCCGAAGGCCACACGCGTCTGCCCGGATACCTGCGCGGGGCAACGGGAGAAATTGTGCTTTATCACAAGGCCCATGTGTTCCCCGATTCAAATGCCCATGGCGAAGGCGAAAATCCGCAGCATCTCTATGCCGTGCGCTTCAAGGCGCGCGATGTCTTCGGCTTAAACAACGATGATGACCTGCAGGCCGATCTCTTCGAGCCCTATCTGGAGCTCCCATGAACGGCGCCCATGACCTTGGTGGCAGGATGGGTTTCGGCCCCGTTGCAGCGCCGCCATCAGAACCGGTGTTTCACGAAAAATGGGAAGGCCGCATGTTCGCCCTCTCGATGACCGTCCCCGGTGTCTGGTCCATTGATGAGGACAGATCGGCTGGCGAATCCATGCACCCCGCGAAGTATCTCAAGACGAGCTACTACGAGCATTGGCTGCACGGCCTTGAATCCCTGCTGAAAAAATACACGCCGGACAGCTCCAGCCCGATGCGCCCTGAAGGCGTTTGGGCGGCATTGACGGCGCCCCGCAGCTATGCCCGCGATGTTCCAAATCCGGCCGCCTTCACAATCGGCCAAAAAGTCCGGGTGAAAATCATGAACCCCATGACCCACACCCGTGCGCCGCGTTACGTGCGGGGCCGCATGGGTGAAATTGTGAAAATCCATGGCGCCCATGTTTTCCCGGATTCAAACGCCAAGTGTCTCGGTGAAAATCCGCAATGGCTTTACACCGTGCGCTTCACCGCGAAGGAATTATGGAACCACACTAATGATGACACAGTGATGCTTGATCTCTGGGAGCCCTATCTTGAACTCGCTTGATTTCAAAGATCCGGTTTTCAACGAGCCATGGGAGGCGCAGGCCTTCGCCATGGTGGTGAAGCTGCATGAGCGCGGCTGTTTCACCTGGAGCGAATGGGCCGAAACCCTGGGTGCTGAAATAAAATCCACGGATGCGCCCTATTATGAGCAGTGGCTTGCGGCGCTTGAAAAAATCGTCGAGGCCAAGGGCCTGATGTCGCAAGTCGAACGCTTGAACCGGGTTGAGGCCTGGGACCGCGCCGCCCATGCAACTCCGCACGGCCAGCCCATCGTGCTCAGCCGATCGTAGCCAACCACGGGAAATTTTCCAAAAACCAGTAGGCCATGGTTTGCATGGAGCCCGTGAGAAACATGATGCCCGTCAGCACCAGCAATACGCCCATCAGGCGCTCGACCGTAACCAGATGCCGCTTGAAGTATCCGGAAAACCCGAGAAATGTTCCAACCCCGGCGGCGGCCAGCAGGAACGGAATGCCAAGGCCGAGCGAATAGATGGCGAGCAGCCCGGCCCCGCGCGCCACATCCTGCTCGCTTGCGGCAATCGTCAGAATGGTTGCGAGGATGGGGCCGATGCAGGGCGTCCAGCCAAAGGCAAAGGCCAGGCCAATGCCATAGGCGCCAAGCAGGCCCACCGGCCTTGAGTGATGGTGGTAGCGCGCCTCCCG
>JAHFPK010000098.1 GCA_023266715.1 Hyphomicrobiales bacterium
TGGCGCCCGATTTTCATATGTTTGCGCACCAAATTGCGAAGGGACACTACAGTCTGGCGATCAGGCCGGTTGGTTCGCTGAAATTTCAAAAATGGACACCAAGAAGACAGGTATCGCAACGGGCAAGTCGAGTGCCGATTCCGAGGCAGCGCCGGCCGCCCAATAGTACTGGGGCATATCAACTTATCCTGGCGCTGCATTTGCAGGGCCTTTGTATTTGGTATTTGCGCACCTCCTATGCGGGGCTTGCTGAACAGATTTCGTCTGAGGCTCATGCAACGGCCGCACCTATCGAACCACCAAAGGGAGCCCAAATTGGGCCCCATTTTTTAGTTCCCGGCACCCTTCCAGAACCGGCTGGCAAAAGCGCTAATCTCGGGCTAAGAGACCCGCTTCCGGAGTAAATAATTGGAACTTACTGTTTTTCTAGCTGTTCTGGCCGCCGCCTTCATGCATGCCAGCTGGAATTTATTGGTAAAACTCAAGCTGGACCGGTTTCTATCGCTGTTTCTCTTGCAAACTCTGATGGGTCTCATGGGAATCGCCATGCTTTTCTTTTTTGCATGGCCCTCCCGCGAGAGCCTAATCTATGCTCTTGCCTCCGGGCTTTTGCACACGGGCTATAATATTTTTCTGGCGCGCAGCTATCGGGATGGTGATCTCAGCCTGGTCTACCCTATCGCCCGGGGTGCCGCGCCACTCATAACACTTTTGGCAACCTGGTTTGTAGCCAGCGAGCAAATCAGCCCAATAACCGCATTCGCCATCGGCATATTGGTGTCGGGCATATGGCTGGTTGCAATTGGAAAAGCAAAATCCCTCAAGCTCGACAAGGTATCACTGTTCTTTGCACTTGGAACTTCTTGCTTCATCGCTGCCTACACAGTTGTTGATGGCCTCGGGGGGCGCGTTTCGGGAGCGGCTTCAGGCTACACGGCCATGGTCTTCATTCTTGACGCGATATTCATGCTGGTGGCTGGTTTCTACGTACGAGGCCCTGGAATTTTAACCAGAGTTGCGCCTTTTTGGAAAAGTGGCGTTGTGGGTGCCTTTCTATCCGCGTCGGCCTATTGGATTGTCATATGGGCGATGACAATTGCGCCAATTGCAGCGGTTGCCGCACTTCGCGAAACCAGCATTTTGTTTGTCATTCTCATGTCAGCAAAATACCTGAAGGAACAGATGAGCTGGATGCGCATTGTTGGAGGCGTTTTGGTGGTTTTGGGCGCGGTGGCACTTCGCCTGTCATAGGGCAAGCAACCGGCTTACGTTTTCCTTGTCAAGCTCTTTGTCCAGCGCAGTTGAAAAAACGGCCGCAACGGCATCTGCCAATGTCGTGTCGATATCGAGTTCGGTTGCAAGCGTTTTGAAATAGCCAATATCCTTGAACGCATTGGCAAGGGAAAACCGGTAGCCATCGAAATTCCCATCCAAAGCCGGCACCACCATCTTGCGAAGCACGCCGGAATTGCCGGAGCCATTCGACATGACTTCATAGAGGCCGCGCCAGTCGATATCGGCTTTTCGCGCGGCGCGAAAGGCTTGCGTAACCAGGGCAATCATTCCAGTTACAAGAAAATTCGAAATGAGTTTGGCCGCGTGGCCGGAACCAACGGGCCCCATGTGACGAATGGTTGTGGCAAAACAGGACAGCAGCGGCAGAATGCTTGAAAATGTTTCCGGGCTTGCGCCACAGAGCACGCCGAGCTCGGCACTTGCAGCCTGTTCGGGTCCGCCGGTCAGGGGTGTGTCCGCATAGGTCACCCCAAGTTCTGCCAACATCTTGGCCAGCCTGCGTGTAGATTCCGGTTCCGACGTGCTTGCATCAATGATGATTTGACCCTTACGCAAACCAGGCTTCAAAGCCGAGATCGTCTCTTCCACAATTCGCGATGACGAAAGACACAGGATAATGCAGTCACAATTTTGAGCGATCTCGTCTAACCCTTTGGCTTCGCGCGCACCTTTGGAGACCAAATCAATGATCGGCGTACGATTGCGATGGGCAATGACATGAACTTTATGGCCGCCTTTCAGCAAATTAAGCGCCATGCCATGCCCCATAAGACCGGCACCTACGAAACCAATTCTCATGCTTGCCTCCACCTCAACCCATGCTAGTTTCCCGTTTTCCAACGGAGCGGGTGATATCATGGCGTTACACAAGAATTTCATCAATGGCGAATGGGTTGCAGGCGTTGATGTGAAGGCAAACATCAATCCATCGGACATTTCTGACATCGTTGGTGAATTCGCCCAGGCCGACAAAGCGCAAACGGAAACTGCAATTGCGGCGGCCCAGGCCGCAGTGCCGGCATGGGCTGCAGCGACGCCCCAACAGCGTGCCGATATTCTGGAAACGGCGGGAATTGAACTTCTTGCCCGCAGAGAAGAAATTGGTCGCCTGCTGTCACGCGAAGAAGGAAAGCCGCTCGCCAATGGCATCGCCGAGACCATGCGCGCGGCGCAGATATTCAAGTTTTATGCGCAGGAAGCGCTACGCATTGAAGGCGTTTCGGTGGCTTCGGTGCGGGCGGGCGTGGATGTTGTCGTCACGCGCGAGCCCCTTGGCGTGGTTGGCCTCATCTGTCCGTGGAATTTCCCCATAGCCATTCCAGCCTGGAAAATGGCCCCGGCGCTGGCTTTCGGGAATACCGTTGTATTCAAACCAGCTGACCTCGTTCCCGCTACAGCCTGGGCGCTTGTTGAAATCCTGTCGCGCGCCGGACTGCCCAAGGGGGTGCTCAATCTGGTGATGGGGCGTGGTTCGGTGGTGGGGCAAACCATGCTTGATTCCCGTGGTGTGAATGCCATCTCATTTACGGGATCTGTCGAGACGGGCGCCAAGGTTGCCATGGCCTGTTCCGGGCGGGGCGCCAAATATCAAT
The DNA here is from genome assembly GCA_023266715.1 of Hyphomicrobiales bacterium. Taxonomy (GTDB): domain Bacteria; phylum Pseudomonadota; class Alphaproteobacteria; order Rhizobiales; family Aestuariivirgaceae; genus Aestuariivirga. The sequence continues at coordinate 2,889 of JAHFPK010000098.1, forward strand.
TGGAGATGGGCGGCAAGAATCCGCTAATCGTTCTGGACGACGCCAATATCGATGCGGCCGTTGCGGCCTCCGTCGACGGGGCGTTCTATCAGACCGGACAGCGCTGCACGGCATCATCGCGCTTGGTTGTTCAAAGTAAAATCCACGATGCTTTTGTTGACAAGATGGTGGGTGCCATGAAGGCACTTAAAGTTGACCATGCCCTGAAAGAGGGGACGCAAGTTGGCCCCGTCATCGATGAAATCCAAATGGCGCAGGATGAAAAATATATTGGCATCGCCAGGGACGAAGGCGGCGAGTTGGCCTGGGGCGGCGAACGCCTGAACCGGGATACCAAGGGGAATTATCTGTCGCCTGCCCTGTTTGTTAATACGAAGAACGACATGCGGATCAACCGGGAAGAAGTCTTTGGTCCGGTGGCTTCGGTCATCAAAGTTCAGAGTTATGACGAGGCTCTTGCTGTTGCCAATGATACGGCCTTTGGCCTGTCCTCCGGCATTTTCACAACATCGCTGAAATACGCCACGGATTTTCGCAAGAAATCGGCGGCGGGGATGGTCATGGTCAATCTGCCAACAGCAGGTGTTGACTATCACGTGCCGTTCGGCGGCAGGAAAGGCTCCAGCTATGGGGCCCGTGAACAGGGTCGATTTGCGGCTGATTTCTATACGACAATCAAGACGGCTTACACACTCGCAGGTTAAGTTCACCAATTTCGGCAATGCTGGCCCGCACCCTGTCGCCGGGTTGAATAGGACCAACTCCGCTTGGTGTGCCGGTGAAGATAATGTCACCGGCATTCAGCATAAACAGTTTTGAGAGCTCGCTGATTATTTCAGGCACGCTCCAGATCATTTCGGAAATATTGGCGTTCTGGCGTGGCTCATCGTTGACATGCAGCATGATTTTGGCGCTTTCAAGCGCGCCAATATCGGACTTTGGCGTGATCACGCCTATCGGTGCCGAATGATCAAATGACTTTGCGGTCTCCCAGGGCCTGCCAGCTTTCTTGGCTTCGCCTTGCAAGTCACGCCGGGTCATGTCGATGCCGACGGCATAGCCATAAATGTGCCTCGAGGCATCCTCAACCGCAAGGTTCTTGCCTCCGGAGTGGAGGGCAACAACCAGTTCCACTTCATGATGCACATTGTTGCTTGCCGATGGATAGGGAAAATTTTCATCCAGCAGCAAGGCATCAGCCGGCTTCTGAAAGAAAAATGGCGGCTCGCGTCCGGGAATGCCGCCCATTTCAACAACATGGTCGGCGTAATTGCGGCCAACACAATAAATCCGCCGCACCGGAAAGCGCAAATAGGTGCCTTTTACGGGCACGGAAGCCTGCTGTGGCGAGGCAATCACATAGCTCATATCAATTCGATGCCTCGGTAGCGGAACAGGCTTCTTGTGGCTTCCGCCGAACCATTGAGATCAATGGCCTTGCAGGCTTCCTCGATCACCACGGTGTCAAAACCCAAGCCTTTTGCATCTTCTGCCGAATAGCGAACACAGTAATCAAAGGCTAAGCCAACGAGAAAAATCCTGGTAAATCCGCGCTCTCTCAAATAGCCGCCAAGGCCAGTTGGCGTCACATGGTCATTTTCGAAGAAGGCGGAGTAGGAATCGACCTCATGGCGAAAGCCTTTTCGCACAATAAGTTCCGTCTGGGGGATATCCAGCAGGTGGTGAAATGCCGAGCCGTGTTTCCCCTGAATGCAGTGATCCGGCCACAGGGTTTGCGGGCCATAGGGCATTTCAATTTCTGAAAAAATTTCCTTGCCGGGGTGTGACGATGCAAAGGACGAATGTCCGGCGGGATGCCAGTCCTGGGTCAGGACAACATGCTTAAAATTTTTCGCGAAATCATTGATGAGGGGAACGACGTCATCGGCATTGGGCACAGCCAGATTTCCGCCGGAACAAAAATCATACTGGATGTCAACAACAAGAAGGATTTCAGTTTCTGCCGTCTGCATAGGAACCTCATTGAGCCAGGGAAGCAGCGCATCCCTTGAAGGCTGGAAAACGATCAACAATGACATAAACCGGAATGGGGCGCATGTGATGCGACAGTTTCCCTTTTTCCTCAAATATCGAGCGGAAGGGCCCGCTCTTCAGCTTGTCAATTATGGATGGCGCAATGCCGCCCGCGAGATAAACGCCGCCACGGGCCTGCAACGCCATGGCGGCATCGCCAGAAATGCGCGCCAGCCAAACGATGAACTGGTCAAGAGTTTTTACCGCCATCTCATCATTTCCGGAAAGTGCTGCCTGGATGACGGCCTCGGGGCTTGCAAGTTTCCCCTGCGGAGCAATTGTCTTGTAGATCAAATAGAGGCCACCGCCACTTACGGCATCCTCGGCGGCAAACACATAACCGGGCTCGGTCATGCGTTCGCGCAGGTCAAACTCTTCGCGCGTTACGGTGGGCAGTGTCACATGGCCAAGTTCACCCGGCAGTGCCATCCAGCCGCCCTGAGGCAGGGGGGCCAATGCAGCCATGCCAAGGCCGGTGCCGGGCCCCAAGACTATTTTCAGCTTTGGCACCGCTGAATCCTGCCCGCCTATCTGGATCAGGTCATCGCCATGCAGATGGGGGAGAGACAGTGCCAGGGCTTCATAGTCATTCAAAAGCCGCAGGTGCCTTGCCTTAGCGGCCAGCCTGAGGCTTTCGCTGGTAAATGACCAATCGCGATTGGTGAGGGAAATGTGTTCACGGTCCACCGGGGCTGCGACCGCAATAGCCGCAGATGAAACCGAGGTTACGTCCTGGTTGCGCAAATACTGCCGAATTGCCCCTTCCAGGGAAGGGAAATTATCGTTCCGCAGGGCTTCCATGTGCTGAATTGCCATGGAACCCTGTTTAACCAGTCCAAAGCGGGAGTTTGTGCCCCCAATATCGGCGACAAGTGCAAATTCTGTCATTACGTCCTCCGCCCTCCACTGCCACGGCCAGCGCGCAAGGGCAAGAGTGACGCTGATCTGGCGAAACACCATAACTTCGGCTAGTAAGCGGCCTAACATGAGCCAATTGGAATATCTGTGACTGATCAAATAGCTTCCGAGGTCTCGCGCCGGCGGACCTTTGCAATTATTTCCCACCCCGACGCGGGCAAGACCACTCTCACCGAAAAGCTCCTGCTTTTTGGCGGAGCCATTCAGCTGGCAGGCCAGGTGCGGGCCAAGGGCGACCGGCGGCGCACGCGGTCGGACTGGATGTCGATTGAGCGGGCACGCGGCATTTCCGTGGTGACCTCGGTCATGACCTTTGAATACAATGATTGCGTGTTCAATCTTCTGGATACGCCGGGACACGAGGACTTTTCCGAAGATACCTACCGTACGCTCACGGCGGTTGATGCGGCCGTTATGGTGATCGACGGGGCAAAAGGCATTGAAGCGCGCACCCGCAAGCTTTTTGAAATCTGCCGCCTGCGCGATATTCCCATCATCACCTTTATCAACAAGATGGACCGGGAAACCCGTGAGCCCCTTGATCTTCTGGACGAGATTGAAAAGGGCTTGGCGCTGACCGTGGCTCCCATGGTGTGGCCCATTGGCCTGGGCCGGCACTTTGTGGGTACCTATGACCTCAACACGCCACGGGTGCGAAGGCTCGATGAGGACCCCGCCGGACAGAAGGTGAGCGGCCCCGACGACCCGCTGATTGCAACGCTTCTCACGCCTCCGCAACTTGCAGTGTGGCGGGAAGAAATGGAACTTGTACGCGACCTCTGCCACAGTTTTGATCGCGCCTCATTCCTTGAAGGACACCTGTCGCCGGTTCTCTTCGGTTCGGCCCTCAGAAACTTCGGGGTGCGCGACCTCCTTGACACGCTCATTGCCCACGCGCCGCCGCCGCGCGATCAGCAGGCCCGGCAGCGGGTAATTCATGCCAGTGAACCGAAAATGACTGGCATCGTTTTCAAGATACAGGCCAATATGGATCCCAACCACCGGGACCGCATTGCCTTCATGCGGCTTGCATCCGGCAAATTGACGCGCGGCATGCGAGTGAAAATTGTTCGCACCGGAAAAACCCTTGCCCTCAATGCCCCACAGTTCTTCTTCGCCCAGGACCGTTCGTTGGCTGAAGAGGCCTTTGCTGGTGATGTCGTGGGTATTCCCAATCATGGCGTCATACGCATTGGCGATACGCTGACGGAAGGCGAAGATATTGTTTTCACGGGCGTACCAAGCTTCGCCCCTGAAATCCTGCGCCGGGTGAAGCTCGGTGATCCGATGAAAGCCAAGAAACTGCGCAGCGCTTTGGAAGAATTGGCAGAAGAAGGCGTCGTCCAGCTCTTCATCCCGGTAGACGGTTCTGCCGCCGTTGTAGGCGTAGTGGGTGCCTTGCAGCTTGATGTGCTGGCTGACCGCCTCGCAAATGAGTATGGCGTGCCGGTTGAATTCGAAACAACGCGGCATGAGGTGATGCGCTGGATTGCATGTGATGATGCCAAGAAGCTTGATGACTTTATTGCGGCCAACCGCTTTTCCATCGCCAATGACCTTGATGGGTCACCGGTGCTGATGGCACAATCGGCTTTCAGCCTGAACTATACGCTGGAACGCGCGCCTGATATCAAGGCCATGGAAATCAAGGAAATGCACAGGGCTGCATAAGGAGCACATATCATGTTGCCAAATGACCTTGATCTGCCCCACGCCTTTGCAATCATTTTCCTGTTCGTCATGTGGTGGCTGTATGGCCCAATCCTCAGAGCGCTCGGGCGCGGCACACTCAATGCGCAATTGCATGTGGTGCGCATGCGTTGGATGCGGATGTTGCTGCAAACCCACCGTGACCACCGCACGTTCGATGCCCTGATGATGGGGCATATTTCCAATTCCATGGCCTTCTTCGGGTCTGCAACGCTGCTGGTGCTGGCCGGTCTGTTGGGAACATTGGCCAATATCAGCCGCCTGTATGGGGCTGTCATGGAAGTAAAATTTGTCCCTATCGTCAGCCTCGAACTTTTCACCGTCTATTTCATTACGCTCACCGTGATCATGGCTATTTGCTTCTTCGCCTTCACCTATGCACTGCGGAAACTGTCCTACACCCTGGCCATGATGGGCGGATTGAGCGAGGCGCCGGGTGATGACCCCCAATCCAAAACCATGATTTTTGAAACAGCAACCGTGATGACCGAAGCCGTGAAAAGTCTGAACAATGGCATTCGCGGATTTTATTTTGCAGTAGCTGCCATCTTTCTTTTCGCAGGCCCCTACTACTGCATTTTCATGACAATGGTCATGAGCGGCCTCCTGCTCTACCGCCAGGGCTTTTCAACCACGGCATTGGCCATTGAACGCTATGTGGATGCGATGAATAACGGCAAGAGCGAGACAATGCCGTGATCCGGCGCGATATCCGTTCCAGCGATGGGCTCATGCTTGCCGGTTACGAATCCGGAATTCCGCAAGGTCCGGAAATTCTTTTCATCCACGGATTTTCCCAGTGTTCGCTTGCTTGGGGAAAACAATTTTCTTCCAAGGCGCTGGCCAGTGAATTTCGGTTGGTTGCCTTCGACATTCGCGGCCATGGCGCTTCAGAGAAACCAATTGACCCCACCCGCTATGCCGATGATACCCAATTTTCCGATGACGTTCATTGCGTTAGGGAGGCCTTCAATTTGAGGCGGCCTGTGCTCGTGGGCTGGTCCTATGCTGGCCGCATCGTCAGTGACTATGTGACGGCGCATGGGACTAAGCGCATTGCCGGAATAAACTATGTATGTGCGCGGACAAAAGATGATGTGGCCTACAACGGACCTGGTACGGACCTGTTGGGCGGGATGATCCACAATGATCTGGCAACCAATATCAGGGCGACCCGGGGTTTCATTCGCGCCTGCTATGAAAAACAGCCCAACCCGGAGGATTTCGAAACGGCCCTTGCCTACAATATGCTGGTTCCGCCCGGTATTCGCCGTGCGCACCTCAGCAGGCCGGCGTCAGATGGCAGTATTTTGGCAAAACTCGATGTGCCTGTGCTGGTCACTCAGGGAAGTGAGGACAAGCTCGTGCTCAAGGGTCTTGGCGAATTCACGGCGGCGGTTATACCCGGCGCGCGGCTTTCAATGTATGAAGCTGTTGGCCATTCGCCCTTTGTCGAGGATGCCCCACGCTTCAACCGCGAACTGGCGGGATTTGTGCGGCACGCACAAACTCGGCGAGGCGTAGTTACAGCTGCCTGAA
>JAHFPK010000394.1 GCA_023266715.1 Hyphomicrobiales bacterium
CTCGCAGGTTATCTCATGTATCGCAGTGATAAGAAACGCGAGCGCGACATCCAGATGGCAATTGCTGCCAACAAGTAAACCTAGTCGTTGCGGCTGACAAGTTTCGGCTTTGCGTCGGCCAATTTGACAGGCTCTTCCACCTCAAGGCTTTCAATGCGAAGGCCACGCTTGACGATTTTTTCGGCCGAGAGCGAAACCTTTTCCAAATCTGAACTTGCATTGCCGAAATGCTTTTGCAGATCGCTGACGCGTTCCTTGAGCCGCGAGACGTCTTCCAACAAACGCATGACTTCAATCTTGATCACGTGGGCCTGTTCGCGCATGGCGGAGTCCTTGAAAATCGCTTGCATGGTTTGGATGAGCAGCATCAGGACATTGGGCGATGCGATAATCACGCGCGCCCGGTGCGCCTTCTGGATGATGTCCTCGAATTTCTCGTGCAGGTCTGCATAGATGGATTCAGACGGCACAAACATGATGGCTGTCTCATGGGTCTCGCCCGTGATCAGGTATTTCTCGGCAATGTCCTTCACATGCTTTGAAACATCGCTTCTAAGTCGTGCTTCCGCGGCACGGATGTCGCCGTCACCCTTGGCTTCACGCAAGGTGTTGAATGCTTCCAGCGGAAACTTTGCATCAATAACCAGGCGCAGCTCGGAATCAGGCAGGCTGATGAGGCAATCCGGCCGCATGCCGTTCGAGAGGGTGGGTTGAAAGGCATAGGCCTTGGCATGAAGCCCGTCACGGACAATGGCCTCCATGCGCCCCTGGCCATAGGCGCCGCGCGCCTGCTTGTTGGACAGGATATCCTTGAGCGAGATCATCTCGGTGGAAAGTGAGGTCAGGTTTTTCTGGGCCGCATCAATGACCGCCAGCCGCTCATAGAGGTGGGTGAGGGATTGCGTTGTCCGTTCCGCCTGGTCATTGAGGCCCAGCCCGATGCGCTGGCCCACGTGGTCCAGCCGCTCATCGAGGGTACGGGTCAAATGGGCCTGGGCGCCTTGCGACTGGTCGGCAAAATTGCGGAGCGTTCCCGCCATCTCGGCCAGGCGGTATTCCAGCTCCGAGGCCCTCCGCATGGTCTCGAGGGTTTCACTCCTGCGGCTGCGCTGGCCCCGCCAGGTCACAATCAAGGTGATAAGAATAAGAACAAGGGCTAACGCCGCGCCTGCCAGCAAAACATCAAGCAAGGTGAAGGTCTGGGACCCGATCTGAAGGATGGTTTCATTAAGCTGCATGACGATCTTCTAGCGCGATTCGCGCAACCGCGCATTGCAGCCAAATTGCATGATTTGAGCGAAAAGAACCGCAGGTCCGCGAACGCGAATTCGCGCTAGGAGTAAAGAAGCGTGGCCCGTCCACACTCAACTAAGCGTGGACGGGCCCTTGACCCGCACAACTCGGGACGGCGACAGGAGCCGCACAGGTCAACTCGCTCACAAACAGGGGGTAGCTATTAGGTTCCCGAAACTTTTCCCTCTCAAGAACCAGCTTTTTGGCTGGCTAATCCCCGCTGGATTAACCGTGAGGTTGGCTTTCGATCATGGCCTCAAGACGGGCAGAACTGGGCAATGAGCGGGCAACATTGCGGCAGGATCATGGACAGATCTCCGCCAATAGGGCAGAAGTCGGAACAATAATGTTTCAGAACAATTGTTTAGTGGAAGTTCTTAGAGGCAAGGGCTGGCGTCATGACGGGCTCAATAAAATCATTGCGCTGGGAAAAATAAATCCCAAATCCACGGCTCAAGCCGAAGAAAAATTCCTTGAGTATTTTGGTCATAGTGACCTCCTGATGCACATTGTCGTTCATACAGCGTGCTATGCCATTGAAATATGAATGAAATATAGAGTTTCAAGAGAGAAAGCCGAAGCTCAGCTATGTGTGACTTGCATGGCGAATCGGTCGGTTGCTCGAATCAGTGCGTCAGTGATTCCCGGTTCCGTGGCAGTATGGCCCGCATCGGGAATGATCTCAAAGTCGGCCTCGGGCCAGGCCCGGTGGAGCGCCCAGGCGGTTTCCGCCGGGGTCACCATGTCATACCGGCCCTGAATAATGGCACCGCGCAGCCCGCGAAGTTTGACTGCCCCAGCCAGAAGCTGGTCATCAGTTTCAAAGAAACCCCTGTTGATAAAATAGTGGCATTCGATACGGGCAAAGGCCAAAGCAAAGGCATCGGCGCCAAACTCGCTGATGAGCTTGGGATCGGGCCGCAGCGAATCGCGCTAGCCTCCCACTGGCTCCAGGCCCTGGCACACATTTTTTGCTCGCGTGCGTTGTCACCGGTCAACCGCTTGTAGTAGGCGGCAATAAGATCATAATGCTCACTGGCTGGGATGGGCGCCACTTAGCTCTCCCATACATCGGGAAACAGGGCACTGGCCCATTCTTGATAGAACCATCTGATTTCACGTTGGCGCACGGTGAAAATGCCTCGCAAGACAAGCTCACTTATTCTTTGCGTGTATTTGTGCATAGGCCAAAGCCAGCGTCGATCCCCACGAGCCGCCAAGCAACTGCCATTTTTCAATTCCGAGATGGCTGCGCAGCGCCTCCATGT
>JAHFPK010000395.1 GCA_023266715.1 Hyphomicrobiales bacterium
CGAGGCGAAGCATGACCCATCCCCAAATCCACCGCCATGAAATCAAGAACGGCGAGCATCCCGACCTGAAAAAGATCAACTTGCGTCTGCCATTTCATGACTGGCTCGCACTGACCGCCCTTGCTGCGGCAAGCGGACAGTCAGTAAGTCTCTATCTCGCAAGGCTGATAGCTGGGCATGTGGAGGGGGCGGAATGACGTGGCCCTTTGGCAATCTGCAGATGTTCGGGTACGGGGCAATCCTCCTCGACCCGGCCTGGTCCTATAAAATGTATTCCGAGAAGGGCTATGACAAATCCCCCGAGGCACATTACGAAACAATGAGTGATCAAGACATTCTTGACCTGCCGGTTGGCCATTTGGCATCCGATGACTGCGTGTTGGCGCTGTGGTGCGTTTGGCCGAAACTACCACTTGCCGTCGCCTGCGTATCGCGCTGGGGCTTCAAGCACCTCACTGGAGGTTCTTGGGTCAAGACAACAAAGGACGGAACCCGACTCAGGATAGGCACCGGCTATACCATGCGATCGGCTTGCGAGCCTTTTATCATCGCTCGCAATGGCAGCAATCAAGCTCGCCTCACCGATGTCCCTAATGTCATTTTTGCCACGCCACGGGAGCACTCGCGCAAGCCTGACGAGATGCGCCACATCGTTGAGCGCATGTCGCCGAACAGGAGGCGCGTGGATCTCTTCGCCCGGACTCCGTGGCCAGGCAACGATGTCTGGGGTAATGAGATCACAAAATTCCGAGAAACAGTGTCATGAGCACCTGCAAATTCCCTCTTCCTTGCGGAAGGTCGACCATCGTTGACACGGCTGATCTTCATTTGCTCATTGGATACAATTGGCATGCGGATAAACGACCGCATACGGTCTACGTAAGAGGCCGATTGCCCGGACAACATAAAGGTGGAGTTTACTTACATTTTCTGATTGTGGGCGGTCGCGCTGATCACAAGGATGGCGATGGCCTAAACAACTCACGGTCCAATATCCGCCCATGCACCCAAAAGCAAAACACATGGAATAAGGCGGTAAAGAAGGGAAAGCCATTCAAAGGGGTCTATCTTCGCGGCAATTCCTATTGGACTCAGATTTATGCTGACGGGAAATCCTACTATTCAGGTGGCCACAAATCCGCCGAGGCGGCAGCTCTGGCCTACGATGTTCTAGCTCTGCAGTTGCATGGTGACTTTGCAAGGCTCAACTTTCCACGGCCAGCGCCATGACCTTCCTTGAATACATTGAGCAAACCATTGTCGACATGCTGGCCGATATCAAGGGGCAGCAAGAGGCAATTGCGGCTCTTGAGGGAGCGCGGGAATTCTATCGGATGTACCTTGAGGATTGCAACGAGGCCAAACCCACAGAGACGCGCAAGGAAGCCCTTCCGGTCCCGGTGGCCATAGAGGTGCCAGCCACCCCGGCCAAAGCCGCTCCTGAGCCGATTGCCGTGGAGGAAACCGGCAGAATTATAGGCAATCGGCGCCGAAAAGAATTCTGGACCCCCGAGCGCAAGGCGGAAGCCAGCTGGCTGGCCAAGGAGAATCATGCGAAGCGCCGGAAGCGGCCGCCCGTCAAGGAAAGGCCCCGGGCAGATTTCAAGAAGGCGGTTATCCCGGTGCTGAAGCCAGTGAGGCAGGAACCGAAGGCTGCATGGTCAGATCAAGCACGCGATAAGTCCGATATCGTCCACGTCGATGACTGCCCGCTGTCCATCGCTGGCGCAGTATTGTTCGACAGGGGCAAGTATATCTCTCATTTGGACAAAGAACAGAAAGCCGTCATGGAGCGGCTTATCCTGAATTTCAAAGAACAAACCCTGCGCGCCCAAGTAAAGGACTTCACAAGGAACCTTGATCGGACAATCAGCGAGCTTTGCGGCGTCCTGGCCTTGACGGAAACCAAAATTGAGGCGACGAATGGCGGTTGGAAATTGGTGGCAATGAAGCAGGAGACTGTGTGATGGAGTGCAAGTTTCAGATCGGCGATCCGGTGGTGTGCGTGGAGGAATTGAACCCTGCAGAGAAGACGATATTTTGCCGAGGGCCTGTCATTGATGAAATCTATCATGTGCGGGAAATTTTCCCTGGTCGCTGCCTGACATGCGAAAAACGTCATATTTTCATTCGAGTCAAGGAACTGACCGCGCCATTTTACGAAGGTACCGAGGGCGGCTTCTGGGCTGGCATGTTCCGCCCGCTCATCACCCCCGAGCAATTCATGGAGAAAGACGCCAGCATCCCTGTGGATAGCGGGGACAAGGTGGTGGAGCATGTTTGACCGGAGCGGCGAATCGGGCCATGTTGCCATTGTCACTTGGGCGAACGGGCTGCGCGGCCCTTTCCTTCCTCTCAGTCGGAATGGCCCAGTGACATTTATGAGACTGAGAGAGTTTAATGGCTGAATTTCCCGCTTTGCCGCTTTTCACGGATGCTTACTTGGCTGACACCAGGCATCTGTCTACCGAGCGGCATGGCGCCTACCTTCTCTTGCTCATGGAAGCGTGGCGCAGGCCAAACACGAGTCTGCCAGACGATGATATATTACT
>JAHFPK010000099.1 GCA_023266715.1 Hyphomicrobiales bacterium
GAACCAACAAAATCAAAGCAACTGTCAAGGGTTTGATGAGCGCCCTGATTGGCAGTTGCCACAACCGGCGCCAAAGGCAATCGACGGAGGCCGCATCATCACCATATGTGCAGTCCTGCTAGCGGCAGGGTTAACCTGCCTGATACAATGAGGAGCATCAATCATCGAAGCCCGCCTTGCGCAACCCGTCGCGGAGGAAGTCCAAGGTCGTCAGGCGGTCAAGTTCAGGCGTATTGAACGAGTAGTTCGACCTGTAGCAATCCAAAATACCCCCTCTCCCAAAAGAACTGGCATTGAACCCGCGACGTCCGCTGTCTCAGAAAATTGCTCTCCAAACAGATTGGCGGCCGGCATGGCTTCCGAAAGTCCATATGAATTCCCTCCGGAATGCCGTTGCAGGCTGGCTGTGCGGACGCTGCTGCTTCTTCGGACATCATGTTGTGCGGGTGACTTCCTCGAAGAGCCAGTCACGGAAGGCCCGCACTTTGGGGCGCTGGGCAGTTTGCACGGGATAGGCCACATAGTAGGCGAGATCGGCGGGCAGACCCATTGAGAATGGCCTGACCAGCCGTCCTGCCCGAAGGTCATCGGCCACGAGCGCACTTCGGCCAAGGACAACCCCTTCACCCTGGACTGCGGCCTGCACCGCATGATCGGAGGATTCGAACCTGGGGCCGCGGTGCGGGTCGACGCCTTCGACCCCGGCAGTCTTGAGCCACATCGCCCAATCGATTTCGAAGGCATCGTGGATCAGCGTGTGGTGCTTCAGGTCTGCCGCACTCTTGAGGGGATGCGGGCCTTTCAGGAGCAACGGGCTGCACACCGGAAACACCTCTTCCCGCATCAGCAGCTCGGCCGTGACCCCGCGATAGCGTCCGCTGCCATAACGAATCCCGATGTCGATGCCGTCATTCACGAAGTCGGCCAGTTTCTCCGACGTCGCGAGGCGAACTTCAATGCCGCCATGGGCCTCACGAAACCGGAACAGCCGGGGAATGAGCCACTTCGCGGCAAAGGAATCGAGCGTGCTGATATTGAGAACCCCCATCGACTGCTGGTCCATGATCACGGCGGTTGCCGCCGCCAGGCGGTCCAGAACATCGCGCACCGATGAGGCGTAGGAGGCGCCCGTTGCCGTGAGGTGCACGGCCCTCACGTTCCGCTTGAAGAGCTTGACCCCGACATGATCTTCCAGATGGCGGACCGCCCGGCTGACGGCGCCGTGGGTCAAGTACAGCTCGTCGGCGGCTTTGGAGAAACTCAGAAGCCGTGCTGCGGCTTCAAAACTACGAACTGTGGTCAGGGGTGGAAGCTGCCGGGACATGGGACTGCCTATATGTGATTTTAAATCACATATATCCTGCTCCTTAGTCGTTTGTCATGTCAATGTTTATGTCTCAAATATAATCCCAATAGACGGGTTTAAGTCACGAAATTCGAAACCTGAAAACGCAATGGAGAGACAGATGACAAGCATGACCCATAGTCACCCAAATGGCAATTCCCAGCTGACCGAAATGTCAGCATTCCTCAGGCACCCAATCGCAAGCGCGGCGCATGTCGCCTTGCGCTTCAAGGAGCGCCGCGAAATGAACCGTTTGCTCAGCTTTCCCGACTATCTGCTGAAGGATATCGGACTGCAGCGTAACGACATTCAGCGGAAGGCACTCCAGGCCCTGTGGCGCGACTGAAAAGCGGCAGGCCGCTTTCGCGCTAATGATCCAGGCAGGCAGTCGCCATCTAGGTCAGGCCGCCGGGCGCGTGACGGTCACGCGGATGGGCGTGGGATTATAACCGTTGCAAGGGTTATGCATCTGCGGGCAGTTTGAGAGCACGGCCAGCACATCGCGCTCGGCCCGCAGCGCCACATGGCTTCGAGGCTTGAGTGCGGCAGCTGCGACGCCGGCACTGCCATCCTCAAGCACTGGAACGCTCATGAACCAGTTCACATTGGACACGATTGCCGAGCGGCCGAGATCATAGCGCTTCAGGATCGACTCGAAGTTCGAGTAGCACGACTCAGTGGTGTGAACGCCGTAGCGCAGGAAGTTGTTGGGATTGCTGCAACAGCCATAGACGGTGTCGTGCCTGCCCACCGTATCTTCAATCACCGTCATCAGACTTTTTCCGCTGTCGGAATAAAGCACGCTGCCCAAGCCTACGAAAATATTGCCCTGGACCTTCACCGTGTTGGTGGCGCTATAGCGGTCTTGCGGATTGGCGCCATCATAACAGAGAAAATCAACGGCCTGCTGGCCTTCGAGATCGATGATGGTCAGAACATCGTTGGCTGCAATGCGCGCGCCCCAGGGCTTTTTGGCCGGAACGACTTCGTCAAGAATGATTTGGGGCTGGCTCATCGCTCCTCCGCTGGCTGATGGTGCTGTCATACTGTGAAACCTTGACCAGGCTTCGAAGCTTAGCAGATATCTGAAATTTTTGTGGCGACGGCGCCCTCATCCGCCCTGTCGGCCACCTTGTAACTTAAATTCTGCCGCTTGTGGTATGATGCCAGAAGCGGTGGCGGACGGGAGACCGGCCCACCTTTGGGTTTTCAAGCCCGTGGAGAAGCAAGGGTCTTCGTCCGCCGTTCCATCGAACCCGAACAGTCGCCTGGGCCGCAAGCGAAGCCCGCTTAGACAAGGATGGGATCAGATGGACGCCACTGCTCAAGACGCTAACAGTTATGTCGGTATCGATGTTTCGAAGGACCAGCTGGATGTACATATCCACCCTGCTGGGGAGGCCTTTTCCGTCAGCCGCGATACAGCAGGGCTGGAAGGCTTGATTGAACGACTTAAAGCCTATGCCCTCAAGGCCATTGCCGTGGAAGCAACTGGTGGCTTGGAATCTGTTGTGGTTGCAAGCCTTTTAGCAGAGGGCCTGCCGGTGATTGTGGTCAACCCGGCACAGGTGCGTGCCTTCGCCAATGCCCTTGGCAAACGTGCCAAGACCGACCCTATCGATGCGGCCGTGATCGCGCGTTTTGTCGAAGCCACCAAACCCGAGATCAGGTCACTGCCCAGTGCGCAAACCCTGGCTTTGGCTGACCTCATGGCAAGGCGCCGGCAGATCGTCCAGATGATCACCGCTGAACGTCAGCGCGCCATGCGCTCAACAGCAAATGCCAGATTGCAGAAAAGCATCGCCCGTCTGCTCAAGGCCCTGCAACGGGAGCTCGACAGTCTCGACGATGACATTGATACCAGTGTGCGCGGCTCGCCCGTCTGGCGTGAAAAAGAAGATTTGCTCAGTTCCGTTCCAGGTGTTGGTAAAGTCATCGCCCGCACGCTGCTGGCCGAACTCCCTGAACTCGGAACTCTTGATCGCCGACAGATTGCGGCCCTCGTAGGCCTTGCTCCCTTTACCCGGCAATCTGGAAAATGGCGCGGCAAAAGCTTCATCAGTGGTGGGCGGGCTTCGTGCAGAACCGTCCTCTTCACCGGAGCCCTCGTTGCGGCAAGACACAATCCAGACCTCAAGGCCTTCCGTCAGCGCCTCATCAACGCCGGAAAACCAAAGATCATGGCCATCATTGCCGTCGCCAGAAAACTCCTCACCATCCTCAACGCAATCATCAGGGATAAATCACCATGGGCACCAAAAATAGTTTGACTTTCAAGACAGTCGCTTCTCCCGTGCGGAACGCATGGAAGAAGGTGGGCGAAGCCCGGATGAGGGCCCCTTTGCTGCGGCAATTTCAAATATCTACAGCTTCATCGAAGAGCCCTCACCCCCGCTCTCGCCTTGGCGAAGCTGAAGCTTCGCTTCGGCGTAGCCAAGTCGCTATCGCTACGCAGGACGGGAGAGGGCGATAATCTCCAAAAGCTTCACTGGAATGAGGGCCCCTCGGTGGAGCGACGATGCAATGCAAATAAAACGCGACCGGTCATTGACCGGCGGCGTCTGCCTTATCAGGATCATTTTAGTTACTCAGCCGGCGGACATTCCTGAACGGCAGGATCACATTCAGGCTGGCCCTTCTTGCCGCCCTTATTCTTCTTCTTGTTTTCAACAGGAGCCGTCTGCTCTTCGGCAGGCGCATTCACCGTCTCGTCCACATTCTGCTGGTCAACCTTCTTTTTCTTCTTCTTGTTTATGACCGGAGCCGTCTGCTCTTCGGCAGGCGCATTCACCGTCTCATCCACATTCTGCTGGTCAGTCGAAACCGGAGCTTTCTTCTTTTTCTTGGTTAAGGGCTGCTCAACATTCTGCTGCTCCTCCTGCGGGGCAACGGTCCCGGTGGCCTTCTTCTTCTTCAGTTTTGTGACGGGCTCATCGGTTGTCGTGGAAGCCTGGCCGGGTTCCTCCGGAATGCCTTTCTTCTTGCGCTCCGTTACGACCTCATCAACCTTCCTGATCTTTTTTGGCTTGGCGCTGATCTCTTCCTTCACCTCCGGGTTGAAGATCGCCACGGAATTGCTGTCAGCCTTGCCGGCAGCGCCGGGGTTGTCAACCGCCTTTTCTTCAAGGACGGCGACTTTCTTCTTGGTTTTCTTCTCAATGTCGTCAACCTTGATAACATTGTTCACGACGATGTTGTTCTCGATGCGCACCGTCTGCGGCTCACCACTTTGGATGATACGGCGCACGTGGTCGCGGTCACGGTACAGGTGGTCCGACAGGTTGATCGAGAGGAAGGCCGAGAAAGGCGCGGCCTGCCAATAGTAATCGGGAATATCGCCAAATGAGATGACAATATTTACATCGTCATAGCGGTCCGGCGGCAAAGGCGCCCAGGCGATGTCATCGTCATCGTAGTTCCAGACCACCCAGGCCGGCGCCCAGATGCGGCCAGGCAGCCAATACCAGCCGATGTCGCGGCCGAAGCCCCAGCGGCCATAGTGATAACAGGCCCAGCCGAAGTCTTCATCGGAAACCCAGATCCAGCCATAGCGGCGGGTATAGGCCCAGTGGCCCTCCGTGTAGGGCCGCCAGCGCGCATCCACATCCTCCGGAATCCAGACATAGCGGTTGTGATACCAGACCCAGTCCCCATAGGGGGACAGGTCGTCATAAAAAGTGCCTATGTTGATGTTGACTGAGATATTGGTTGCAGCTTGGGCTTTTGGAATCCACGAAATACCCGCAGGCTCAAGTGCGGCAACGGCAAGCAGCAGGCTGCTGGCTGCGGCGGTGTTTAAAAACATGTGTTTGAATGTCATTTTTGTATACTCTTTGGGTTGAAGATAAACAATATCGGGCGCGGGTCGTAGGGCGTGCTCACAATAGTTTCCTGCCTTTTGTCTTTTGTACAGAACGCCGCCCCGTGGCATTTGGTTCCTATAGGTCATTATGGGGCGGTTGCGCCAGCAGAGGAAGGGCATTCCCCGATCTGTCACCCCTGCGACCTGGCTGCGCCGAGCGAAGCTTCGCCGGGAGGGCGGAATTTTTTTTAATGGGCTGCCAGGTCCATTTGGCGCCTGAACGCAAAACTGGATGTGCGACGGTTTATCCCGGCAACCCTGTCATTGACTGTTTGAACCAGCGAGTTCGGCCCGGTGCGCTCGAGGACCATTTGGGCGGTGCGATCGCCATTCACCAGCCCGCCCCATTTTATGGTCATGATCAACCGGTCGCCCTGAAGGATTCCTTCAAGCTTTGCGGGGCCGGTTTTCGATCCGGTATAGGTGCCAATATACCTGTTTCCACCGGCATTTTTGAGTGTCAGCCCTAACGGCTGGCTAAAAACGAGCATGCCACAGCTGCCTTTCATTGCGATCTGAGTTCCGGCTCCGGAAACGGCAAGGCGGCAATCGGCCGACACCTCGCCAAACCTGGCCAGATAGGCCCGGCCCGAACCGGACCAGCTTCCGGGAAGACCGTTAAAAAAGGAATTTGGAGCGGCGTAGGCCGTCGAAATTGAGATTGCGCCCAGAAGTGCGGTAACGGCAAAAATGCGTTGCATCGGGGATATTCCTAAAGATGCCATCTGACCTCAACGGGCTGCGAGCCCAATAGTTCCGTAGTTTGCGGGCAAAAATGCGGAAATCCTTGGACAATCAGCCATAATTTGCGCCATAGCTGGAAAAAACCGCCCGCACAGTTAACTTTTGCAGCAGCCCGCCCCTATTATTTCCAGGAATTCCCGCATGCTCGATCCTTCCACCTTTCCCATCATGCGGAAATGGCCGCCAAAATTTCCCGACCGGATTCAGCTCTATTCTTTGCCGACCCCCAATGGCGTCAAGGTTTCCATCATGCTTGAGGAGACCGGGCTCGCCTATGAGCCGCATCGCGTTTCGTTTTCAACCAACGATCACAAGACGCCGGAATTCGAATCTCTCAGCCCGCATATGAAGATCCCGGCCATCATCGATCCCAATGGCCCGAACGGCGGGCCATTGCCCCTGTTCGAGTCCGGCGCCATTCTTCTTTATCTCGCCGAAAAGAGCGGCCAGCTGCTTCCCAATGACAAGGCGGCCCGCTTCGAGGCAATCCAATGGCTCATGTTCCAGATGGGCTTCATCGGGCCGATGTTCGGCCAGGTCGGCTATTTCCACAAGTTCGACGGCCGCGCCTTCGAGGACAAGCGCCCGCTTGAACATTATGTGGATGAATCGAAACGCCTGCTCGGCGTGATAGATCGCAGGCTTCAAGGCTGCGCCTGGATGATGGGCGATGAATATACGCTCGTCGACATTTCGATATTTCCCTGGGTGCGCAACCTGATCGGTTATTATGGAGCAGGAGAGCTGGTGGGGATAAATGATTTCAGCAATGTCACACGCGTGCTTGAAAAATTCCGGGCGCGCCCCGCCGTGGCGCGGGGGCTTCGTATTCCGGCTGAGAACTAGGCTTGTACATTTCTGCGAAGCTAGCGCTTCGCTGGGATGAGGACCCTTTGCGAAACAAAATTCTGGCGCCAGCAGCTAGTGCAAAGGGCGGTCCTATGTATCAAACACACAAAGACCGCCTGACACAAAAACGGCTATGGTCCTAGGTGTGCAGGGGCGGGGCGATTCCTCCAGGACCATAGCTCTTAGTTGTGGGCTGATGTTGGACGCACAGCCCTCGCCAACAACACGGCAGCAGGCAAATAGTTCCATGGTGGAATCCCCCGCGGCGCGGGGGCTCTGCATTCCGGCCGAACGCTAGGCCGGCGGGCGCGTATGCTTCTACGAAGCTAGAGCTCCGCTGGGATGGGGCCCCTTTGCCAAACAAAATTCGGCCGGGGCAACAAGTTGGCCTCCGACGGCCATTGTCAGTTGACGATGACCTTGGCTCCAATATTTACGCGCGCGTAGAGATCAATCACATCATCGTTCGTAAGCCGGATGCATCCTGATGAAACCGAGTGCCCAATTGTGTCTGGAAAGAGCGTACCATGTATGCGGTACTCGGTATTTCCCAGGTAAAGGGCGCGTGCACCCAGCGGACTTTCCGGGCCACCTTCTATCATCTCCGGCAGCTCCGGCTCGCGCTCCCGCATTTCTTTAGGCGGGCGCCAGGCCGGCCACTCAGCCTTGCGGGTCACTCGTTCTTCCCCCTGCCAGGAAAATCCCTCGCGTCCGACGCCGATCCCATACCGCAATGCCTTGCCGCTACCGAGCACAAGATAGAGATATTTCTTGTGGGTCTCGATGACTATTGTGCCCGGGGACTCGGACGTCTTGTAATTTACTTCTTTTTTCCTGAATCGGGGATTTGGAGTTGCCGACTGTTGGCCGCTCGTCCAGTTTGTTTTGTAGCTGGCCTCCGGATTCAAACTTTTTTCCGCTGTGGCGACGCCAGCGGAAATGCCGAGAACTGCGAACATTGTGAGGCTTGCAAGAAAAATTGCGATTGGCCGCATTTGGAGCTGCTTCCCTTGAAGTACGACAGCCAATAATTCGCCTTTCGCGAGAGCTGCGTCAAGTCATCATGGGTGAGGAAGTTGCCAGTCTGCAAAAGTGTTGATTCACTTTTCTTGTATGACTGCCAAAATGTGATCAGCGGGATCTTTGAACCAGGCTATGGCTTTGGGGCCCATTCCGCCACCCTCATTCCGCACAATGCCTTTCGCATCGGTTTTCATGTCAGGCAGATCATAGTGCTCCATTTTGACGCCGCGCATCCCAAGCAGATGGACAGCCTCATCAATATCGTCCACCAGAAAATTGAGGACGGTATGCTCCGGCGCGTGATAGTCGGTTGAAGGGTAGACAAAGACCGGGATGCCCCCACCGGCGAGATGCAGCTCTATCCCCTCGGGAATTTCATTGACGTCGAGACCAAGTGTCTCGGAATAGAACTTCTTTGCCTTCTTTATGTCATCGACGGAGAAACTGCTGAAGGCCCTGGTGCCTTTAAACATCAGGCCTTCATTTCCCAATGTATCCGCTGCTTTAGTCATCGCTTGCAGGTTTCCGCAACATCGAACGTTTTACCTTTGCCATGTTGTCAGGCTCCTTTTCCGACAGGTGATCCGCATAACGCCGCAGCCGGGTCGCGGGTTCCCCTTTTTCCGGCGATAAATGGAACAAATGCCCGGCCCGCGCGTTCACGCGGAGGCTTTTCTATTGTGCAGCAAATTATCGCGAAAATTGGGAGAATAAAATGTCAAACGAAAGTCTCATCGTCATACTGGTGGTTGGTCTCATTGCCGGATGGCTTGCCGGCCAAATCGTCAGAGGCACCGGATTTGGGGTCATTTGGGATCTCATCATTGGAATCGTCGGCGCTTTTATCGGGCACTGGCTGCTGCCCCGCCTCGGCATCCATCTCGGCACTGGGCTTCTTTCGGCAATCGTCAATGCCACCATCGGCGCCATGATCCTCTTGCTGATCATTGGTGAGGCTCAAAGGGGCAGATGGAGGCGACGCTGGTAACATCCCCACCATTTCCGTCACATTTCCGTCATCCCGACGAAACGCTATCAGATGCACATGTCTATTTGAGTCATTTCAATGAGTTAACTGAAATAATTGGAATATCAGTCGTTTTTCTTGCGCAAACGTAGTCCAAAAAGCCACTGCACGTGCCTGCTAAGTTGCTGATCTAGAGTCATTTTTTAGCGCCAAAAAGATATGTGAATACGATAGCCCTGAGA
>JAHFPK010000396.1 GCA_023266715.1 Hyphomicrobiales bacterium
ATCCGGCCGACGCTCTTGGCTTGGCTCGCCTTCGCATCTGCGAGATAAGCGGTAACGTCCGTATTCTGCATCATGGCAGTACTGTAAACGTTTGAATAAGCTCCAAAAACCCAGTTCATCATCATTCTCCTCAAATCAAATCTCTATTATCCTCAATATGGGCCTTTCGCTGTTGCAGCACAAACGGTATAAAGCTACACATATATCAGAAAAAGTTACACATCGTTCTTAACCCTAACGCGCTCAAAAAGCCGCTTTTGCTCCGCCATCAGGCCACGTGTCTCATGATGAAAAGGCCGCTGTCCCATGGCTGTATTGTAAACATTGGAATAGGCTTCAAATAACCAGTTCATCGTCATCTCCCTTGATTTGTGGGGCAAATTGAATATCGGCCCTTGCCGGACGAACCACAAACGGCAATAACCAACCAATCCCATTAGGAAATGTTACAGGTCACAAATGGCGCGCCGACTGCCCTCACTCAACGCTTTGAAAGCTTTTGAAGCCGCGGCCCGGCATGTGAGTTTTACCGAAGCTGCCACCGAGCTTTTCGTCACCCACGCCGCCATCAGCCGCCATATCCGCGAACTCGAGGAATACCTCGGCACCCAACTGTTCCTGCGCACTGGCCGCGGCGTTGCCCTCACCGAGGCTGGCAAACGCTTTGGCGAGCAGTTGACACCCCTCTTCGATGCCTTGGCAAACACGTCGCGCGAAGCGGCAGCCGTTGGTGCCGCCCGCCCCCTCAATGTATCCGTCGAACCCGCCATCGCCTCACGCTGGCTCGTGCCTCGCCTTGGCCGCTTCAATGAGTTGCACCCCGATATCGAACTCAACATCGACCCCACTAATCGCCTGGTGGATTTTCGCGTCGATGAAGTCGATCTTGGAATCCGCTATGGCCGTGGCAAATGGGAAGACGTGGAAATGACCAAGCTGTCCTCCGATGTTGTGATCTTTCCCGTATGTGCACCTGCTCTCATTGCCGATGCTCCGAACCTCAAGCCCGAAGACCTCAAGGACTACAACCTGCTCCACGAACAGCGCAAGCAATGGTGGGCCGACTGGCTCACCGCCAACGGCATTGAAGGTGTCTCCGATTGGAAAGGCACCGTGTTGCAGAACCACCTCGCCATTGAAGCCGCCGAAGCTGGCCAGGGCTTTGCCCTTGGTGATCAAATCCTCTGCACGGACTCCATCCTCGAAGGCTGGCTCACCCGCCCCTTCGCCCTTGATATGAAGGACCACGGCAACTATTGGATTGTGCGCGCCAAGGGCTCAAAGGAAACCGCAACGGCGCGGTCCTTCCGCGAATGGCTGATGAGTGAAATGGCCGATACCAACAAGAAATTTGCCGGGCTAAAGGCAGCAGCAAAACCTGCAAAACCGTGAATGGCCCATTCATCCCCCGCCCGAATCATTTAGTGCTAAACTCTTTCTCCCAACACAAGGAACCCTGATGGCCCGAAAACTATACGACTGCATGAAATGCCCGGGTTATTGCTGCTCCTACCCCGTCATTGAAGTGAAGGACCGGGATGCCGAACGCATCGCCAAGCATTTTGATATTCCGCTTGCCAAGGCCGAGAAGAAATTCTTCAGAAAGGCCCACGGCTATAAGCGCATCATGCGCCGGAAGAAGGACGAGATTTACGGCAAGATCTGCCAGTTCTTCGACACCAAGGAGCGCCGCTGCACCATCTATCACGCAAGGCCCTCCACCTGCCGCGTGTTCCCCGGCGACGGCCACTGCGGCTACTACGATTTCCTGAAATTCGAGCGCGACGGCCAGGAAGACCCAACTTACATCTCGACGACCGACCACTCGGGGAATTGACTTACGTCTTCTCCCTTGAAACGAGAGAAAGGGGCCCGTCCAGCAAAGCGAAGCAGGATGGGATAGATGAGGGCACTTTGCCGGAAAAGCGCCCTCACCTCCCCACCGCGTTCCGCGGCGGGTCCCCTCCTCTCCTGTTTCACGGGCGAGGATGAAGTGGACGGCCATAGTGATTTATCGTTGAATGCATTAGGACAGTCCCATGACGTCACACATCAATTACCTTGTCCTGTCAGACCTGACAGTCGCCGAGCGCGCCACACTTCTCAGGCGCACCGAAAGCGACTTGGCCCCCTTCCTCGAAAAGGTAAAACCCATCATCGAGGCGGTGCGCGTGGAAGGCGATGCCGCACTCTCGCGTTTCGCTTCACAATTTGACCAGGCCCCCGTTGCAGCCAATGAAATTGCCGCAACGCCCAAAGACTTTGACCGCGCCCACGCGGAGCTGGAACCCGAGGTCAAAGACGCGATCACCTTTGCCGCAGCCAATATCCGCAAGTTCCACGAGCTGCAAAAACCTGAAGAGTCATGGAGCGAAGAAATCCGCCCCGGTCTCCATGCCGGTGAACGCACCACGCCCATACCGTCAGTCGCCTGTTACATCCCACGCGGCAAGGGCGCCTTCCCCTCGTCCGTCATGATGACCTGCATCCCCGCAAGCGTCGCAGGCGTAGAAGCCATCTGCATCGTGACG
>JAHFPK010000397.1 GCA_023266715.1 Hyphomicrobiales bacterium
GGAAGAAGCCGCGTGAATTAGCGCAAGCCCGTCATGATGCTGTTATCTGGCAGCAATAGCCTCGGCTCACAAAAAGGCAAGCATGAACATGAACTTCTCCTTTGGCAGACGTGCAATAGGGCATATAAGCAACAATATCCAGCAAACACCATTTGGACTGCCCAGCAGCGACATGTCAAAACCACCGGCACCCCCGAGCAAGTCCAAACCGGTTCGCTTTTCCTACTCAACCTCAGACCAACCCGCCCTGCAGCGCGCCGTTATCCAGGCCATCGAAAAAATGGGTGGTCAGCGCAAGCTCAAGAAGCTCTATTTCCAGCACCAGAAAAGCGTGGCTGGCGGCGAAAACTTTTTCGATGCCGCAATCCGCTTGCTGAAACTGCATGTCATGTACGATGAAGTCGAATTGGCCCTCACGCCAAAAACCGGACCCGTGCTCTTCATCGCCAACCACCCCTATGGTGTGATGGATGGCATCACCTTGACGTGGCTTGCCACCAAGGTGCGGGCAGATACCAAGGTTCTGGCCAATGACGTTCTATGCCAGGCCCCGGAAGCCGCCAGCAATTTGCTTCCCGTTGCTTTCGCACCCACCCGCGAAGCACGCGAAACCAATGTCAATTCGCGCCTTGCTGCGCAAACCTGGTTGCGCGAGGGTCATGCCGTGGGAATTTTCCCCGGCGGTGGCGTTGCAACATCGGAAAAACCGCTGAAGGGCCAGGCCGTTGACCTGCCTTGGGCACCCTTCACAGCTAAGCTCTTGCGCATGTCAAAGGCAACGGTCATTCCAATCTTTTTCACGGGCCAGAACAGCCGCTTATTTCAACTTGCAAGCCACTTGAGCTTAACGCTCAGACTTTCCCTTGTCTTCCGCGAAACCGCGCGGCGCATTGGAACCGGCTTGAATGTGCGCATAGGGCGTCCCGTTCCTTTCAGCGAAATTGCCCATATTGAGGACCGCAATAAACTGGTCATGGAGCTTCGCAAACGCATCTATGATCTGGCCAAGGCAGAAGACATCAGGGGCGCCCGCGCCGGACTCCACTTGCGCGAAGCAAAGATCAAAGGCGTCAAAAGCAAGGACGCGGAACAATAGCCCTCCCTTACGAAAGGGGCTTGCGACTCAGATTCAAAGGGATTCAAACAGTCGCGAACGGGACTGGGATGATGCGAAGCCGCTGGCTTGTCTTTTGGTTCACCCTCGTGGGGGGCGCTTGCCTTTCCGGCGCCACTGTGAAAGCCTGTGAGGCCTCCACTTTCATAAACAATGCCGGCAACGCGTTCCTGGGTGCCGCGCGCGTCCATTCCGCGAGCGCCTTTTCTGGCGTCACCTCGCGCTATACGGATTTGCGCAGCATTGCCATGTTCGCCCTGGGGCCGCATCGCAAACTTGTTAACAAAGCGAACGAGGCAGAGTATCTCGCTCTAACCCGTGGCTTTATCGGCCGCTTTATGGCGAAATATTCCAATCGCTTTTCCGGCAGTGGCATGACCATTCAGGATTGCGTCGGATCCACCAGCGCTTTAACGGTCAGCACACGGCTTGCGAATGGCAAGAAAATAGTCTTCAAACTCTATCACACACGGCGAGGTTTTCTTGTGCGCGACGTCAATGTGTCGTCCGTCTGGTTGGCGCAACAATTGCGCTCAACCTTTGTCGGCGTCATCAGGCGCAATAACGGTGATATTGATGCGCTGTTTGTCTATTTGCGCAGCTAGGCTAAACCTGTGCCACAATAAACAGACGCGGAAATTCCATCAGCACCTTGCCATCTACCGTGATCGGATAGCTGTCACTGAGTCTCGCACGATAGGCCGCAATAAATGCCTGTTGCTCATTTTCATCGAGCGGTCCAAGAAAAGGCCGCAAACCGGTGGACGAGACAAAATCCACGATACCCTGCACACCTTCCAGCACGTGATTGTAGGCCGTATGCCAAATTTCCAGATGGGAGCAGAATGGCTTCAGGAAATTGTAATAGGCAAAAGGTGTCAGGAGCGTTTCACGCGCCGCTCCAGCCCTTTGCAGTTTGCCTGCCCAGGGACCAGCAGTTGCCACATCGCGCATCAGGCGGTGGCTGGGCTCACTCAGATTGTCGGGCATCTGCAAGGCAAGGACGCGATTTTTTCTGAGACTTTGGAGCAACCGGACAAGAAACTTTGTGTGCCCAGGCAGCCATTGAAAGGTTGCGTTCGAAAACAGCAGATCAGCAGTGGGGTCAGGCTGCCATTGTGCGAGGTCTGCCTCAATGAATTCCACGGTGGGCAAAGTTTCCCGTGCCTTGGCCAGCATTGCCGGCGAATTGTCAACGCCAATGACGTGCGCGTCCACGTAGGCCTTGCGAAGAAGTGCCGTCGAATTGCCGGGACCGCATCCAAGATCGTAAACAAGCTGCGGCGAAACCAACGGTATCCTGGCCAGCAAATCAAGCGTCGGCCGAGAACGTTCATCTGCAAATTTCAGATAGCTTGCAGGCGACCAGTCCGTGTTCAATTCAGATGCCCCGATGAATTTTGTGAACCTCATG
>JAHFPK010000398.1 GCA_023266715.1 Hyphomicrobiales bacterium
ACTCACACCGTGTGTTGCATGGCCTGTGGTGTGACGGGCATGATGCCGACCCAGAGAAAATTCAATTTGGTTTTACGCCAATGGTGGTTGCCCTAACATAGTTCCAGAAACTTGGTTGATAGAAAATGGTTTTGCGTTCATGAAATCAAAACCGCTTGTAATACGAGCCACCATCATTCATTTCGGGCGACGCTGGCAGATCTCTCTCTCAAACCACGGGTTTCCTCTTAAGTAGCCGCCGCACGACATTGGGCATGGCGATGGAAACGATGAGTAACAACCCTAGCACAACGCTGATTACGATCCCCGGCACATTTACCAGGGAAAGTCCAAAAGTTGCCAACCCCAGAATAAACACAGCCAGCACAACGCCTGGAATCGTGCCCGCGCCGCCCACAATTGAGACACCGCCGAGAATCACCGCAGTGATTACCTCAAGCTCCCAACCCAATGCGATATTGGGCCGCGTGGAACCAATCCGCGCCGTGAGCAGGACTGCGGCCACGCCCGCAAGTAACCCCGTCAAAACAAAAAGCCAAAAGCGGATGCGATTCACCGGAATGCCAGAAAACTGAGCCGCGATAGGATTGTTACCCATGGCAAAAAGTTTTCGCCCGAAAACCGTCTTGTGTAGCACAATGGTGAAGACAACAGCCAGCAACAAAAACAATGCAAAGGAATAGGGAACGGGCGGCCACTTGATCAGGTAACCCTGCCCCAGTTCCTGGAAATCAGCGGGATATCTCGTGATAGCCTGATCGCCGAGCACCACCTGCGCAATCCCGCGAAACAGCGACATTGTGCCAATCGTCACGACAATTGAAGGAAGACCGATGCGGGCAACCAGCAAACCATTGAAAGCCCCACAGAGGGCGCCCACACCTAGGCCAATAAGAATAAGCAAGCCCGTTCCAGCCCCTTGATCAGCGGCCAGCCCCATGGCGAGTGATGCCAGCGCAATGATGGCAGCAACGGAAAGATCGATATCACGCACGAGGATGAGCAGCGTCATGCCGAGTGCAATGATGGCTTTCTCGGAAAAATTGAAAGTGGCGTCAGAAAGATTGTAGATATCAAGAAAATAGGGCGAGATGATCGTGTTGCCGATGATAACCGCAAAAAGCAACCCGACGAGGATGGTTTCCCAGCGCAGCAGGAAGTCGCTTAACGTCGGCGGCGCCTGGTCAGCAACCGCATAGCGCGGGGCCTCCTTCATTTCGATGCTCCCGCAAGCAATCGTGCTTCTGGCAGGATGAGCTTCCCGGTTCTAAGCTCGGTCCGGGCATTCACAACGACCGCTGCAAGAATGATCGCACCCGAAATCGCCATCTGCCAGAAGGGTGAAACATTGATAACGGGCAGTGCATTTACAACAATGCCAAGAAACAGCGCACCGAGAAGTGTGCCTGAAACCGTGCCCACGCCACCCGCAATGGAAACGCCGCCAATTACGCAAGCGGCAATTATGGTGAGTTCATAGCCCTGGGCAATATCCACATAGGCAATGCCATAGCGCGACACCCACAAATACCCGCAAAGGCCTGAAACAGAACCAGCAATTGAATAAACCAGTAACTGTTGCGGAGCCAGGTCAATGCCGCAATAGCGCGCCGCAACCGGATTGCCACCCACCGCAAAAAGCGCCCTCCCAGTGCGTGTTTGACTGAGGAAAAACCAGAACCCTGCGATCACCGCTGCGGCAATCCAGACGAGACTCGAAATGCCAAGCAAAGTGGCCTTGGGAAACGCCAGAAACTGCGGGGTCATGTCGTCGGAGGTCAGCCACTGGCCGCCCGCCACAACGAAAATCAATCCGCGATAAACCGCCAGTGTTCCTAGCGTCACAACAATCGGCGGAATTCCGAGCCCGGCAATCACCGCACCATTCACCACACCAAGAACCAGCCCACAAAATGTCGACAATAAAATTATGAAAACAATCGGCATCTCCGGCATGGCCCGCGAAGCCAGCGCGGTGAGCATGCCGGCCATGGCAAGATTGGCGGCAACCGAAAGATCGATGCCGCGCGTCAGAATGACAATCATCTGGGCCAAGGCCAGCATGAACAGGAACGAAGTATCAGTGATGATGTTGAGTAGGCTTTCAGGCCTCACAAAAACTGGCGCGCGAATGCCAATGGCAATGACCAGACCCAGAATAATCAGGCCCAGCACGAGTTCGCGCGACTTAAGCAGCTGCATAGTGCTCTCCACCGGTGGCTGCCGTGACAATTGCCTCGGCAGTGGCCTCCGCTCTTGCTAGGCTTTTCACGATGCGCCCTTCATGCATCACCATGATGCGGTCTGCCATGCCCAGCACTTCCGGCAACTCCGAGGAAATCAGGATTACGGCCAGTCCTTCGGCCGCCAGTTCCCCCATGAACTCATGAACTGCTGCCTTGGAGCCGACATCGATGCCTTTCGTCGGTTCATCCAGAATGAGGATCTTCGGGTTGGTCGCCAGCCATTTGGCAATCACGACCTTCTGCTGGTTGCCGCCGGAAAGGTCATTCAGGCGCTGCTC
>JAHFPK010000399.1 GCA_023266715.1 Hyphomicrobiales bacterium
TGCGGTGGATACCGGTGCCGGTGTCACCTTTCTCTGGCCGCTGGAAAAAGATGTGGCCAAAGGTTTTTGGCGCAAGACTGCAGACAGTGTGAAGGATGGCGGCACCATTCAGTTTGTCGCCGAAGACAAGGGCGTGATTGCCGGAACCGTTCTGCTGCAAAAGTCCTGGGCCCCCAATCAGCCCCACCGCTGCGAGGTTGCCAAGCTTCTGGTGCACCGCGCCTTTCGCCGCAAGGGCATAGGCACCTTGCTGATGCGGGCGCTGGAAGACAAGGCCCGCGAATTGGACTTTACCTTGATTACCTTCGATACCGTGGCCCATGGCTCTCCGGAGAAGTTCTACCGGGAGCTCGGCTTCATCTGCGCCGGCTATATTCCCGGCTATGCCTATGGCCGGGAAGGCCTGCATGACACCGCACTCTTTTACAAGAAGCTTGCCTGAATAGTCAGTGCGTGCTGCCTGCCGCAACGCCTGCTTCCCAGCCCAGGATCGCACGCTTGCGGGTGAGGCCCCAATGATAGCCGCAGAGCCCGCCGGATTTTCCCAGCACCCGGTGGCACGGCACCACGAATGAAATGGGGTTCTTGCCAACTGCCGCGCCGACCGCTCGCGCGGCGGAAGGATTGCCGATGTGGGACGCGATATCCGAATAGGTTGAAGCCTTGCCGAACGGAATGCGCAGAAGTGTTTCCCACACGCGGATTTCAAAATCCGTGCCGATGAACACAATCCTTAAAGGTTGATCCGGTTTCCACCGTTCCGATTCAAAAATGCGTTTTGCGTAAGACGCCGTCGCTGAAGGGCTTTCCACATAGCTCGCCTCGGGCCAGCGCGCCCGCATATCCGTCAAGGCCGATTGCTCCTTGCCATGGTCGGCAAAGGCCAGGCCCGCCAGGCCCTCATTGGTGATGAGAATGAGGGCGCGCCCGAAGGGGCAATCATGAAAACCATACTGGATTTTCAGCCCGCGTCCTTTTGCCTTGTAAATGCCGGGCGACATGCCCTCATGGGTAATGAAAAGATCATGCAGGCGTCCCGGGCCGGAAAGCCCAAGCTCATAGGAGGCATCCAGTATGGACGCCGAATCCCGCAGGATTTCGCGCGCGTGATCAAGTGTTACGGCCTGCAGGAAGGCCTTGGGGCTAAGCCCCGCCCAACGCGTGAACAGGCGTTGCAGGTGCGTGGCGCTGAGGCCCGCCTGATCCGCCAGGGTGTCGAGTGAAGGTTGGTCGCGCCAGTTTTCAGAAATGAAGGCCAGCGTGTGCTTCACCAGTTCGTAGTCATGTGTTTGCTTTTCCATGATGCGAATTTAGTGCGGCCCAGGTCGGAGAGCCACCCGTTTCTTGCTCAAAAATGCGGATTAACGAGAGCCGCTTTTAAGGCCTGGGCAAAGGCCAGGCGCTCTTGGGCTCCCAGGAAACTGGCAATTTCCGTGCGTTTTCCGCGAAAGCGCAGATAAAGGGCCCCAATGAGCTCCCGTTCCCTGTCCTCCTGCAACTCCACCCGCACCCAGCGCCGGGCAAAGCGCTGCTCCTGTGAAAGTTTGCGGTCTGCAAGGCGCCACAGGACAAGCTCATGGGGCGTGATTTCAATATGCTCGGCCCGCCGAGCATCGACAAAATTCGCGTGGAAGGCCCACCAGATCAGGACCACATCAAGCCCCATGAAGCCCACAACCGGCCATGCCCCGATGATGTAAAAAAACGTTCCGACCGTGAGGTTCGATCCCACAATGACCGACATCAGGATCACGAATCCTTTGGGCGACAGCGAACGATGCGGGATAAGCGTAGCGCGCCAGGTTTTCGGGTTGATTTCATCCATGCTATGACCCTTAGAGCATGTCCCGACGAAGTTGCACGACTTCGTCGACAAGGACATGCTCCAGATTATTGACCTGGCGCGATTCCTTTCGGCGAAGTGATTCCACTTCGCCGGGAAGCGCGCTAGAAACTCCACCCATTTGAGCAGAGGGTTCATGGCAAAGGCAAGGCGTTTGAAACCGCAGGAAATTGAAGAAGTTTTCCGGCGCTTTCGTAAGATTGAACCCGAGCCAAAGGGCGAACTTGAGTCCGTCAACGCCTTTACTTTTCTGGTGGCCGTTGTGCTGTCGGCCCAAGCTACCGACAGCGGCGTCAACCGCGCGACCAAAGCGCTTTTCAAAACCGCCGATACTCCGGAAAAAATGCTGGCGTTAGGTGAAGTGGGCTTGCGCGATTACATCAAATCCATCGGCCTCTACCGCGCCAAGGCCAAAAACGTGATTAGCCTCTCAAAAAGTCTTGTTGCAAAACATGGCAGCAAGGTTCCACGTGAACGCGAAGCTCTCGAGGCCCTTCCCGGCGTGGGGCGCAAAACCGCCAATGTGGTTTTGAATAATATTTTTGGTGAACCCACCATCGCGGTTGATACCCACCTGTTTCGCCTCGGAAATCGAACCGGATTGGCGCCGGGAAAATCCCCGCTTGAAGTGGAGAAGGCATTGTTGAAAGTCATTCCCGTTCAATATCTCCGCCAC
>JAHFPK010000400.1 GCA_023266715.1 Hyphomicrobiales bacterium
TTATCCGGGCAGGTGACGAGTTGCCGAAGCGATATGACCTTTCGGCGCTACGGTTCATCGCCAGTGTCGGCGAGCCGTTGCATCCCGAGGCTGTAGTTTGGGGGCAGCAGGTAATGGGCCGGCCCATTCACGACAACTGGTGGCAGACCGAAACCGGCGGCATCATGATTGCCAATACCGCGAGCATGAAAATCAAACCCGGCTCCATGGGGCTCGCGCTCCCCGGCACTGAGGCGGCCATCGTGCGCCGCAAAGATGACACGGTGGAGGTGATTGCGGAGAATGATGCCGAAGGCGAACTGGCGCTCAGGCCTGGGTGGCCCTCCATGTTCCGCGGCTATCTCAACGAAGACGAAAGATACAAAAAGTGCTTCGCCGGAGGCTGGTACCTCACGGGCGATATGGCCACGAAGGATGCTGACGGTTATTTCTGGTTCGTTGGCCGCGCCGATGATGTCATCAAGTCTGCCGGTCATCTGATCGGACCGTTCGAGGTAGAAAGCGCACTTCTTGCCCACCCCGCCGTGGCCGAAGCCGCCGCCATCGGTGTTCCCGATCCGGTTGCGGGCGAAGTGGTCAAAGCCTATGTCAACCTGCGCCCGGGTCACACAGCGGACGAGGCCCTGATGAAGGAGCTCATGGCACACGCGCGGAAGAAACTTGGGCCTGCCGTGGCACCGCGCCAAATTGCTTTCAGTGAAGGCCTACCGCGAACCCGGTCTGGCAAAATCATGCGGCGACTGCTCAAGGCGCGAGAACTTGGACTACCGGAAGGTGATACCTCGACGCTGGAGGGTTCGACATGAACCCAACCATTTCCGATAAGATTCACCTCACAAAAGAACATTGCACCGAGCTCCTCCGCATGATGATGCTGATCCGGCGCTTCGAAGAACGATGCGCCGAGCTTTACGGCGAACAGAAGATCCGAGGATTTCTTCATCTATACATCGGTGAGGAAGCAAATACCGTTGGCGTCATGCAAGCGCTCACGCCCGAAGATGCTGTCGTGGCGACCTATCGCGAACATGGTCACGCCCTGGCACGTGGCTTGCCTTTGTCCGAAGTCATGGCGGAAATGTATGGCAAGGCCACCGGCTCCAGCCGCGGTCGTGGCGGGTCGATGCATATCTTCAATGCGGAGCGGAGATTCTATGGTGGCAATGCCATTGTCGGCGGTGGCCTGCCACTGGCGGTAGGTCTTGCCCTGGCAGACAAGATGAACGGACGGCCGAGAGTAACCTTCTGCTTCTTCGGCGAAGGAGCCGCTGCCGAAGGCGAATTCCACGAAAGCATGAACCTCGCTGCCTTGTGGAAACTGCCTGTGCTTTTCCTTTGCGAGAATAACCTCTACGCCATGGGCACGGCCCTCGAGCGATCCGAGTCTGAAACCGATATATGCCAACACGCCAGGAGCTATCGCATCGCCGCCGGGAGCGTCGACGGCATGGATGTGGTGGCCGTAGAAGTGGCTGCGCGGCGCGCGGTGCAGGCGGTGCGTGATGGAAATGGTCCCCAATTCCTGGAGACCCGAACCTATCGTTTCCGGGCTCATTCCATGTTCGACCCCGACCTCTACCGCGACAAGGTGGAGGTGGAGAAATGGAAGGAGCGTTGCCCAATCAAACGCTTCCGCGAGTGGCTGTTGACTACTGGCACCCTGCACCAGTCCGAGATTGCCGCAATCGAGATTGCCATAGCTGAAGAAGTTGAGAACGCAGTGAAATTTGCCGAGGCCTCGCCTTGGGAACCAGAAGCAGACCTCACACGTGACGTGCTCACACCGATCAAACGGAGCGCACCGACATGAGCGTGCCGCGCAAGATCACCTATCGCGATGCCGTGCGGGAGGCAATTCAGGATGTGATGCACCGGGACGCTCGCGTTTTTCTCATGGGCGAGGATGTCGGTCGCTACGGCGGGGCCTATGGCTGTTCCAAGGGATTGCTGGCCGAATTCGGCGAGGAAAGAATTCGGGACACGCCTTTAGCTGAGGCCGGATTTACCGGGGCCGGAATTGGCGCAGCACTTGGCGGCATGCGGCCCATCGTCGAAATCATGACAGTCAATTTCAGTCTTCTGGCCCTCGACCAGATCGTCAATACTGCCGCCGCCATACGGCACATGTCAGGTGGACAATTTTCGGTGCCGCTGGTGATCAGGATGGCAACCGGCGCCGGGCGGCAACTTGCGGCCCAGCATTCGCACAGTTTAGAGAACTGGTGTGCGCACGTGCCGGGCATCAAGGTAGTCGCTCCCGCAACTGTGGCGGACGCGCGCGGCATGCTGTGGACGGCGCTGCAGGACCCCGACCCCGTTGTCATGTTCGAGCACGCAATGCTCTATAACGACGAGGGCGAAATCGCTGCCGAAGGCGATCTGTCCATGCCAATCGAAGGTGCTGCCATCCGCCGGCCCGGCACCGATTGCAGCATCATCACCTATGGTGGCAGTCTGAAGAAGGCACTGGTGGCGGCGACGGATCTTGCATGCGAGAACATCAATTGTG
>JAHFPK010000401.1 GCA_023266715.1 Hyphomicrobiales bacterium
GGCCATGGCAGATAAAAGCGTGGTGATTCAAGCCATTACTGGCCGTGGTGATGCCATCAATGGCGATGTCTTTACATGGATTTTCCCTATCGGCCCAACCTATTGGGGCCAAGTGGCTAATGATATTCAATATATCAAAAATCAGGCCAAAGGTAACATCAAAGGCAAAAAAATCGCCTTCATTTACCCAGATTATCCGTTCGGACAAGAGCCAATTGGGACGCTGAAGACGCTTGCAGCCAAAGAAGGTTTCGAATTGTTCTTGGCACCGCACCCCATGCCAGGAAATGACCAGGCCGCCGCCTGGACGCAAATTCGCAGATTCAATCCCGACTGGGTCATCAGCTGGAACCTTTCGAATATGCACGTTGTCGCATCACGCGAAATGAAGCGCAATGGCATTCCGATGGATAAATACATTGCCGTGAACTGGTTCAATGAGGTTGATGTCGCAAACATCGGGTCAGAAAATTCCAAAGGCATCAAGCGCGGCACCAATGTAATTGGAGGTCAAGACCACCCATTGATACAACAAATCATTAAGGATTTGTACGAAAAGGGCAAAGGTAGCGGAGATCGAAAGAACCTCAATGATGTCTACTACAACACGGGACTGGCCATTTACACCGTTGTTTTTGAAGGTGCCCGCCTTGCCATCAAGCAAAAAGGCTGGCCGCTGAATTCTGAAAAAATGAAGAGCGGCCTGGAAAGCGTAAAGAATTTTGATGCGCAAGGTTTGATTGCTCCTCTGACTATCACGCCCAAAGACCATGGCGGTGGTGGCAAGACACGTATCGACATGTGGGACGGAACCAAGTGGGTTTCGCAAACTGACTGGATTGCTTCTTATCCTGATGTGATTCAGGCGATTGTGCAGAAGGAATCGGCAGAATTCAGCAAGACAAAGTAATCTCCAGATATTCAAGTAAATTATTTTAGTAGACCGATGCGGAAAATCAGAAATCATGTCATTGTACTGATTTTAGAAATTCTGAATCGATCTTCGAAACTTTTTTAAATATCTTTATGACGCGGATGAATACAATGATTCATCCGCGTTTTCTTTAACTAATGCATTATTCAAAAATAACTTCATTGGCTAGAGAATTTCAATAAATCCAATTAAAAACATGCGCCGACAGCAATGGCCAAAAGCATGAATCTATATAAACCCAGGAGACAAGACATGAAATCCAGATTTTTCTCCATCGCAGCGAGCATGGGAATTGCTTTTGCCGCACTGCAATCCGCTCATGCCCAGCCCATCAAATTTGCGATGTGCTACGATCTGACAAAATCCTATGGCTTTGCCACGCCTCAGATAGTCCAGGCTGCCCGCGACTACGCACAAGTTCTCAATCAGAAAGGTGGCATCGAAGGCCATCCCGTGGAGATATTGGTGCAGGACCATGGCAACGAGCCGCAACGGGGCATTGAATGCTACGAAAAATTTAAGCGCGAAGACGCAATCGCCTTCGATTATTTATCTACGCCGGTAACCCGTGCTGTGCTACCACGTGCAATGGCCGATGGCACGGTGATGCTGCAGTCTTTTGTGGGTCGTGGTGATGCGGTCAACGGGGATGTGTTCAAGTGGGTTTTCCCCATTGGCCCGACCTATTGGGCTCAAATGGCGAACAACATTCAATACATCAAGACCAAATCGAATGGAAATCTGAAGGGAGTGAAAATTGCGTTTATTTACCCTGATTTTCCATTCGGACAAGAACCCATTGGCGTGTTGAGAACACTCGCAGCGAAGGAAGGGTTTGAACTCCATCTGGCTCCCCACCCTATGCCGGGCAACGATCAGGCTGCTGCATGGACGCAGATTCGCCGTTTCAATCCCGACTGGGTGATCAGCTGGAACCTCTCCAACATGCACGTTATTGCATCACGCGAAATGAAGCGCAACGGCATTGCCATGGACAAATATATTGCCGTCAACTGGTTCAATGAAGTGGATATTGCCAACATCGGCCCGGAAAATGCCAAAGGCATCAAGCGCGGAACCAATGTGGTCGGTGGACAAAACCATGCATTGATCCAGCAGATCATCAAAGACCTTTATGAAAATGGAAAAGGCAATGGCGACCGCAAGCATCTGAACGATGTTTATTACAACACCGGTCTTGCCATGTATGCCACTGCGTTTGAGGGTGCGCGCCAGGCCATCAAGAAACAAGGTTGGCCGCTGACACCTGAAAAAATGAAACGCGGCTTGGAGAGTCTGAAGAATTTCGATGCGGACGGCCTGCTCGCTCCTGTCACCGTAACCGTCAAAGACCATGGCGGTGGAGGCAAGACACGCATTGACATGTGGGACGGCACTAAATGGGTATCACAAACTGACTGGATTTCCGCCTATTCTGATGTGATTCAGGAAATCGTGCAAAAAGAGTCGGCAGAATTTTCCAAGAGTGGCAAGTAATTCACCTCTCCCGGCTAACTTTCATGAATCTGGGCGACGCCCCGGATGATGAAAGAAACTTGCCTATCCGG
>JAHFPK010000402.1 GCA_023266715.1 Hyphomicrobiales bacterium
GGGTGCGATGAGGAAAACCAGCACCAGCCCGACAAAAACCCGCAGGCCATAGTAGGAAACCTTTTCAGACGTCGTAGTGTATGCCGGTAATGCCATGATGTTCTAGCCCAGCTTCATTTTATCGATGCCGATTAGCCGATTATAAATAAAGTAGAGAATGAGAGTGGCTGTGAGAAGCACGAAACCTAGGGCTGAGGCTTTACCCCAGTTGCCTTCGCTGTTCATGGAAGTGTCTATGAAACCAGCAATCATATTGTCTGTAGGCCCGCCAACCAATGCCGGCGTGATGAAATATCCAAGACTGAGAATGAACGTAAGCAGGCACCCTGCGGCCACTCCGGGCAAAGTCTGCGGCACGTAGACTGTTCTGAAGGCATGAAAGGGTGTGGCCCCTAAAGACTTCGCTGCCCGCATGTAAGTCGGCGAAACTGTCTTCATCACGCTGTAAATCGGCAAAAGCGTAAAAGGCAATTGAATATGCGTCATCGCCAGCACGGTGGCAAATCGCGTTTTGTTGAGATGCGGTTCACCTATCATCAACCCAAGCTCATTCAGCACCCATGTGACGCCGCTGAAATTGAGAAACTGGGTCATCACACCGCCGTCCTGCAACAGGATGGTCCATGCCGTGGTGCGCACCAGAAGCGATGTCCAAAATGGCAGCAGCACAAAAATCATCAGGATACTGGCCGTTTTCTGCGGCAAGGTTGCCAGCATATAGCCAACGGGATAACCAAGGACGAGTGTACACAAAGTCACCAGAAGGCTGATGCCCAGTGTGCGTCCAAGAACCTGGACATAAATCGTGCGGTCCGCCGGCATACTCTCAATAGAACCATCATTGGCCTGCCTGAGATCAAGGACACTGAGCAGGTAATAAGGCGTGATCGTCTTTCCGGCACGCTTGATAACGGACCATGTCGCCGGATCATCCCACACGGGATCCAAACCAATAACGGCTTCTTTCCATGGCGCAGCTTCCACCTTTTCAAGTTTTCTTGCCGTCACAGTTACTTTGGATTTAAGCGTGGGAATCTCATAATTGAGACGTTTGCCAACTAGAGCTAGGGTCTTTGCCTTGTTGGCAGCTTTGAGCTCCGTCGCAAAGGCCGCGAACACATCTTCACCGGGAACCTCCCTGCCATCCCATTGCTCCAGAAGTTGCGTGGTGAGAGGAAGACTGTTCCTGACGTCTGGATCGTAGAACGCATTCTTCAGCATAATGACGATGGGAATGAGAAATGAAATAACAATAAACAGGAACAGGGGAGCAATGAGAGCGAAGGCCCTGAGCACTTCGCGACGCTCGGCTTGGCGCAATTTTGTTTTCAGGGGCGTGCCATCGGCAGCGCGCATAATGCCGTCTGCAACGGAAGCCGTCGTCATCCTGGTTTCATTCCCCCTTGAGAAACCGGAGGAGAGCTGCCTCTCCTCCGGCGCATCGTCTCAAATTACTTCGCGAGCCAGGCGTTGAAACGCTCTTTCAGCTCATCGCCATGATCGGCCCAGAATTGCGGATCCAGTTGGAACGCGGTCTTGAGGTTATCTGGAGCCGTTGGCAGGTTGGGGACCGTTGCGGGATCCACACTTGGAATCGCATCCTGGTTAGCCGGACCATAGGCAATGTACTTTGTCTGGTCAGCCATGCGGCCGGCATCCGAAGCATAGGCGATGAAGCGGTAGGCTTCTTCAAGCTTCGGGGTGTCTTTGGTGATTGCCCACCAGTCCCAATCAAGGGCTTGATGATCCCAGATGATCTTGAAGGGCTTCTTGTCCTTGTCGATGGCGCCTTGCAGACGGCCATTCCAGGCAGACGTCATCACCACCTGGCCATCAGCCAGAAGCTGTGGTGCCTGCGCACCAGCTTCCCAGTAGACGATTTCGCTCTTGATTGTGTCGAGCTTCTTAAAAGCACGGTCAACGCCTTCTGGTGTTCCCAAAACCTTGTAGACGTCCTCATTGCTGACACCATCAGCGATCAGCGCCCACTCAAGGTTAACCTGTGGGTTTTTCCATATACCGCGCTTGCCCGGAAATTTGGCAAGGTCAAAGAAATCATTGATCGTTGTCGGGCCTTCGGGGAACTTCGTCGTGTCATAGCCATAAACTGTGCCGTAAACGATGTTTGGAACAGCGCAATCAAGCAGGTCGCCGCCAATGAATTTCGACTTGTCGAGGCCAAGCTTGCCCCAATCGATGGTTTCAAGAGCGCCTTCCGCACAGCCCTGAAGGCCGGTCGGCGTATCAACGTCAATCACGTCCCAGGTCACGGCCTTGGCTTCAACCATAGCCTTGATCTTGGCGACTTCGCCATTGTACTCGGCTTCGGTAACCTTGTTGCCGGCAGCATTGTAAGGCTCAACGAAGGCCTTGTGCTGGCTCTCGGAATAGGCACCACCCCAAGATACGACGGTAAGTTCATCGCCGGCGCGGGCAGAAGCAGCAAAAGCTGTTCCAGCCAATAGTGCAGCGGTGAATAGAATTGAAAATTTCTTCATTTA
>JAHFPK010000403.1 GCA_023266715.1 Hyphomicrobiales bacterium
GGCGGTGGTCCCGGAAGTGCCACCACGTTCCTGTCGCTGGATTTGGTCAAGACGGCGCTTGGCCAGTTTGACCTGGGCCCTGCGGCTGCCATGTCAATCATCTACTTCCTCATCATCCTGGCGCTGTCGTGGCTGTTCTATACGCTGATGATGCGGAACGAGGAGACTTGAGACCTATGAAAAGCTGGACCCGTTTTACGCCCGTTGTCTATATCATCTTCCTGATGCTGCCCATCTATTGGCTGCTCAATATGTCGTTCAAGACGACCGATGAGATCTTGGGCGGCTTCTCGCTTTATCCGCACGTGTTCACAATTGATAACTACACCACGATATTCACCGATCCCTCCTGGTACATGGGCTATGTGAATTCGATCGAATATGTGGTTCTCAACACGGTGCTGTCGGTTTCCGTGGCATTGCCCGCGGCCTATGCCTTCTCGCGCTATCGTTTCCTCGGCGACAAGCATCTGTTTTTCTGGCTGCTCTCCAACCGCATGGCGCCACCTGCCGTTTTCGCATTGCCCTTCTTCCAATTGTATTCGGAAGTGGGCCTGTTTGACACGCCTTGGGCGGTGGCCCTTTCGCATACCCTGTTCAACATACCATTGGCGGTGTGGATTCTTGAAGGCTTCATGTCGGGCGTTCCAAAGGCGCTGGACGAGACAGCATTTGTTGACGGCTATTCCTTCCCGCGCTTTTTCTTCCGCATTTTCATTCCAACTATTGCGGCAGGCATCGGTGTGGCTTGCTTCTTCTGTTTCATGTTCTCGTGGGTGGAATTGCTGCTGGCCAAAACCCTGACAGCCGTTGCCGCAAAACCCATTGCCGCCACCATGACTAAAACCGCCAGTGCCTCAGGCTATCAGCTGGGCCTCCTGGCTGCGGCAGGATCATTGACCCTGATCCCGGGTGCCGTCGTCATCTATTTCGTGCGTAACTATATCGCCAAGGGCTTTGCCCTGGGCCGTGTGTAGGAGAAAAGATCATGGAAAACACCACGCTTCTCTCGTGGATGGCATGGACCTGGCCCACGGCATTTTTCTTTATTTTTGTATTCGGCTGCATCGCTGGAATGGGCGTATGGGAATATTATGTTCCCGGCGGAAGCCCGAGGCATGGAATTTTCGGTCTCAATACGACGAGAGGCGACAGGCTTTTCATCACGCTTCTCGGCTCAGCTTTTATTTTTCTCGCATGGCTCGGCCTCTACGGCCTCCCCCTCTGGGGCGGGCTAGTGCTGGCGCTGATCTGGGGATTCATTGTGTTCAAGTGGGTCTAGCTTCTTAGCGTCCCACCCGTTGCCTTTTGAACCCCGGCAATGATCTTCTGCGACACTGCTTCGATGTCTTCATCTGTCAGGGTCTTCTCGCGGGGCTGCAGCGTCACTTCGATGGCATAGGATTTTTTCGCGCCATCGAGCCTGAACACGTCGAATACCACGGCGTCCGCTATCAGCGCCTTGTCGGCGGCCTTCGCCGCCTTGATCAGCTTGTCAGCCTCGACGCTGTCGTCAACGACAAAAGCAAAGTCCCGCGACACCGGCATGAGGTCAGACGCATTGAGCGCTGCACGCGTGGCGTTCTTAGACTTCGGCACTGAAATGGCATTAAGCACAATTTCGAAGGCAACCAGCGGCCCCTTCACATCCATGGCGGCCAGCACCCGGGGGTGAACTTCGCCGAAGTATGCCAGCTTGTTCTGCGGCCCCATCTGAATCGTGCCGGAACGGCCGGGATGATACCAGGAGGGAGCACCGGCCACGATTTGCAGGCTCGCCGTTGCTGCACCTGCAGCCTCGAGCACGGAAAGCGCATCAGCCTTCGCATCATAGGCATCAACGATCCGCGCCCCGCCCTGCCAATTGCGCGTCACCGCATCGCCGCGCCGCACACCTGCCGCACGGAGCGTTTCATCCAGAGGCCGGTCACCAGCATAAGCATGTCCTACTTCACAGATGCTGAGATCGGCAAAGCCCCGCTTCATGTTGCGCCCTGCTGCAGCAATGAGATTGGGAATGAGCGAGGGCCGCATATCCGTGAGTTCCGATGAAATCGGATTGGCAAGCTTCAATTCTGCCTGCCCGCCGCCGAAGAGTCTTGCGTGCGCTTCCGGAATAAATGACCAGGTCACCGCCTCGTTGAAACCCATGGCGGCCAGCGTGCGCCGCGCCGCCAGCATGCGCCTCTGCAAAGTGTTGAGAACGGGCGCGGCGATTGGATGATCTCGCTCCATGGCGGCGAAAGGAATATTGTCGAGGCCATGGATGCGGCAAACCTCTTCCACCAGATCTGCCTCGCCATTGATATCG
Source organism: Hyphomicrobiales bacterium (assembly GCA_023266715.1). GTDB lineage: Bacteria > Pseudomonadota > Alphaproteobacteria > Rhizobiales > Aestuariivirgaceae > Aestuariivirga. Next base: position 2,312 of record JAHFPK010000403.1, read on the forward strand.
GGCCGCCACGAAGGAACCGCACACTCCAGGCCAGCGGCTGTTTCCTTAACGGTGAAGCCGACATCGGACAGAATGCGCTTCTGTTCCCCAAGCGGAATATCAACCCCGCCCAAAGTCTTCACCCGCGCTGAGCGAAGCGTGAAGGAGCGCGGGTTCAACGGAACTTTTCCGGCGACC
>JAHFPK010000100.1 GCA_023266715.1 Hyphomicrobiales bacterium
CACCTCTACCAGCCGAACATATTTGTGGAGATCGGAATGGGCATGGTGTGTCTTAAAATTGAAATTCTTTGATCCTCCCTCAGCATTGAAGCCCCAAGCTACCGCAAGCGCTTCAACCAGGGTTGATTTCCCTGAGCCATTCTCACCGACAAAGAAGGTCACTTTCGGATGGAATTCAACCTCGTGAAGGCTGGATATGGCTGGTAAAGCGAAAGGGAATTCGGTCCGGTCACTGATACCGTCCCATAATAACTCAGCTCGCAAAAGATAATGCTCTGCCTCAAATGATTTCATAATGAAATCATATCGATACATTTACCCTCATGGCAAACGCGACGCGCCTTGATGGTTAGCGGGTTAGCTTCCCCTCCGTCTTTCACTCGTTGCGGCACTTCTTGCATCGGGTGCAAATCAATCAAAAGATGCCCGTAATCAAGCGGTCAAATGCCGTTCCCTGGCGGTAGACCAGTTTGACGGCAATTGCTGCAACAACTCCAGTCAGCGCGCCGCCCAGAATATCGCTCAGATAATGCGTTCCGACATAAATCCGCGACCAGCACAGAATCATGGCCAACACGAACAACGTCAATGTGCTTCGGCGCAATCCGTGCAGCGCAAATGCTGCTACGACCGCAATCGAAGCAGTGGCATGATCGGAAGGAAACGACCAGTCGGCGCTGCGGTCAATGAGAAGCTGTGTTATTCCGGCATCATAGGGGCGGACACGATGTACAAAAAGCAGGATGAGCTGGTTGATAGCGAGTCCTAGCAGGAAAGACAGACCGGCAGAGACAGCCGTGTGGCGAACAAGATCGCGTTGCTCGCCTGCCCACCATTGTGCTGCGACCGCAAGCACAATGACCGGCACACCGAATTGCGTCACAAATATCATTGTCGCATCGAGGATCGCATTGTAACCTGCGGCGGAATTTATCCAGTGCGTTATCGTGTTGTCCATGCGCCGCGACCGCCAATTGAGAGCCTGAAGGACCGATACACGAGATGGATGAACGGCGCATTCACAAAATTTTTGAGATCAGCGTGTTGATGAAGGGGGCGCATGCCCTGATCGAATGTGTTGGCGGCATCACACTTTATCTTGTCAGTACCGCTACAATCAATTCATGGGTGAACTTTCTAACCCAGGAAGAGCTGATCCAGGACCCGGGCGACTTCGTAGCCACTCACCTGCATGAATTTGCCCAAACCTTCTCGGTCAGCACAAAGGCATTCTATGCGTTCTATCTGTTGAGCCATGGGCTGATCAAACTCGTTCTCGTGCTTGGATTGTTGCGTGGAAAACTGTGGTCATACCCGGCTTCCCTTGCTGCCTTGGCCCTGTTCATCGTCTACCAGCTTTACCGCTATTCCTACACGCATTCCTTGGGTCTGATCGTGCTGACGATTTTCGATGTCTTCGTCATTGCGCTCATCTGGCACGAATACGGGCTCGTCCGACGCCATCTTAAAAAGGGTTGAACGGAGAAGTAACGGCCAATTAGAGCTGCGCACGCCTCTCAGAGGCGGTGTCGATGCCTTCGATGAGGGCTGTTCTGACCATGCGGAAAGCCTGGGTTCCGGCTTTCGAGGCTGTGAATTAATAGCGGATTTGTTTGATTTGCGATTCACTGTCGAAGCTTGAATCGCAGGCCTCCTGCAGGCTATTGCCCACAACATCATGCTGGCCAGCCATCTGCGAACCAAAGCCGCATAAGTGACCGCCCAGACAAATCGGCATTACCTTTTCATCCCCGGCGAAGCTTTGCCCGACGCTCATTGACAAGTGAATAGTCTCTAACGACTCCCTCTTATCTCAATTGGAATCAGAGTGGCTGTGAATGATGTTAACCGGAAAGCAGCGGCGCGGGCGGCGGCCACAGGGAGTGCGGAATACTAACTCCCCCGTCGGCGCTCGCGTTTTGCTGCACCCTCAGCGGCCGTGTCGATGCCCTTGGCCAGGACTGAGACGGGCCCCAAGCGTTGTTCGACGAGATCAATCGAGGGCTTTGAACCCTTGGTGTAGCTCTCAAGCGATTTCCGCATGGCGGCCAAGTGATCCGGACTTGTACCGCAGCAGCCGCCGATAATTTTGGCGCCTGCATCCAGCGCGATGCGGGCGTAGTCGGCCATCAGTTCAGGTGTGCCCGTGTAATGAATATGGCCGTCCTTGTATTGCGGGATGCCACAGTTGCCTTTAGCCACGATGGCTGCATCGGGGCGCGCTGCGCTGATGCCCAAAACGGTTGCCACCAGTTCCGAAGCTCCAACGCCGCAGTTGGCACCAATCGCCACCGGTTGGGTTCCAAGCGATGCCGTCAGCGCGCCAAAGGCTTTGGGCGTAATTCCCATCATGGTGCGGCCGTTGGTGTCAAAGCTCATGGTTGTCACAATCGGCAGGCCGGCTTTCGCGGCGCCTTCAACGGCAGCACGAAGCTCTTCCTCGGACGACATGGTTTCAATCCACAGCACATCGACACCGCCCTCTTTCAGGGCCATGGCCTGTTCTTCGAAGGCGGAAACACCTTCCTCATGGGGCAAGGTTCCCACGGGCATGAAGATTTCACCCGTAGGGCCCATGGAACCGCCGACGTAAACAGCGCGGCCCGCGGAATCCGCTTCGGCACGGGCATGGGCAGCGGCGGCCATGTTGATCTCGCGCACCCTTCCCTGCTCATTATGCAGCTTCAGGCGATGGCGATTGCCGCCGAAGGTGTTGGTGAGAATGATGTCGGCACCGGCCGCAATGAATTGCTTGTGAAGCTTGCGAACCCGTTCGGGGTGCTCAAAATTCCACATCTCCGGCGCGTCGCCGGAAACCAGGCCCATCTGGAAATAATTGGTGCCGGTGGCACCGTCAGCCATGAGCCATGGACGGGAATTGAGCGCTTCAGTGAAGGTTGGGCGGGTCATGGGTTCCTCAGGGAATGAATATAAAGAAGTCTTTATATGATTTCTGATGGCTTTGCAAAGCCATTTCCCTCGGGGTCAGGCGGGGATGTCGACGGCTATCCTCAAAATGGAGACGGCGGCGCGGCGTTCAATCTTCACCTTCACCGCCTCGGGCTTGACGGACACATGACGCGCAATGGCTTCGATGATTTCTTCCTTGAGCGCCCCCAGTAGATTGGGCTGACGCGGCGAGGCACGCTCATGGGCGAGAAGCACCTGCAACCGCTCGCGGGCAACGGGTGCCGTGCCCGGTTGCGTTTCGCGGCGCTTGAACAGGCCAAAAAAAATCATGCCGCCCTCCCGCCGAAGATTCTGCCCAGCAAATTGAAGCGTTCATTCGGAACATTGATCGTTATGGTTTCGCCCAGGAGCCTGCGTGCGGCATCGCCATAGGCGCGGGCTGGCGCTGAAAGCGGGTTGGCAAGAGTTACGGGCTGGCCAAGATTGGAAGCGCGCAACACCTGTTCGCTTTCCGGAATGATGCCGAGCAGCGGCACGGAAAGGATATCGATCACGTCATCGGTCTTCAGCATTTCACCGCGCCCGGCGCGAGCCTGATCATAGCGCGTGATGAGAAGATGTTTTTCGACACGCTCGCCTCTTTCAGCTTTCTCAGTTTTGGAATCGAGAAGCCCGATGATGCGGTCGGAGTCGCGCACTGACGAGACTTCCGGATTGGCGACGATGACTGCCGCATCGGCGTGACGCATGGCAAGCATGGCGCCCCGTTCGATGCCGGCGGGGCTGTCGCAGATGACCCAATCAAACTGGGCCCGCAATTCCTTGATGACGCGGGCCAGGCCCTTTTCGCTGAGCGCATCCTTGTTGCGCGTTTGCGAGGCCGCAAGCAGCGCCAGATTTTCGACGCGCTTGTCGCGGATCAGGGCCTGATTCAGTTTGGCGTTGCCCTGGGCCACGTTGATGAGATCATAAACCACGCGGCGCTCGGCCCCCATGACGAGATCAAGATTGCGCAGCCCGACGTCGAAATCGACGACAACCACCTTCTGGCCTTGCAAGGCGAGGGCCGCACCCAATGCTGCGGTAGACGTGGTTTTGCCGACACCTCCCTTACCGGATGTTACGACGAGGACTTTGGCCATACGCATTGCTCCTGACATTTTTTCAGCTCATTTGTTCGATGTTCATGACGTTCCGATCAAGCCGCGCCTGCACCTGGGTGCCGCGCAGGGAGTGATCAAAATCATCAGCCGTCTTGTAGAGGCCGTCGATCACCATGATCTCGGCATCAAATTTGCTACAGAAAATGCGCGCGTTGGTATTGCCGTTGGTCCCGGCAAAGGCCCGGCCGCGCAGGCTGCCATAAACATGGATGGAACCGCCGGCGATGATTTCAGCACCGGATGCAACCGAACCAACGATGATGACGTCGCCATGGGGATAGATGATCGATTGGCCGGAGCGGACGGGTTCACTGACCAGTAAGGCCGCACACGGGACTCCTGTGGCAGTTTCGGGCTGCCAGGCCGCAGCCGGCGGCGGTTCAGGCCTGGGTGATTTTCCCTCTTCCGGTGGCTGGAACATGCCAGCCGCCTGGACCTTCCCCGGAAGGGGTGCCAACCGCTCCGGCAGCCAGTCAGTCGGAACACCTTCCACGGCGATGAGCCGAAGCCCGCGTTCTTCGATGAAGGCTATGATCTCGGAGGTCTCTGTTTTGGTGGGCGAAATGCCGACCAGATCGAGCACAAGAGGCCGGTTGGCAAAAAAGCTCAGGGAGCTTTCCACCCGGCGGTCCAGCTCTACGAGCCAGTCCACCAAGGGCAGTTCTGGCGCCAAAACGAAGGCCAGATAGGAACGGCCCATTAAACGAAAGGAAATCCGTGGTTGAACAGCAACTGACAAATTGAAAACCCTCGACGCAACGCACCCCAACAAGGCGATTACGCCCAGACATGGTTAAGATTTCGTTAACGCGTTGTAGCAGACAGGGAAAAATGTGTTCTCAGCCGGTCCGCCAGGAGGCGAACGCGGTATCATTTGCCAGAAGTGTCATTCTGGCATTGATCACGGTTTCCTTGGGCATTTTTCCGGAATCCTTGATATCCATAAGGGTTTTTTGAAGGTCAGAAATATCATGACTGTTCATCAGCGGTGCGCGGTGTTTTCCCTTTTTGTCTGGCGCACCATGGGCGCAGAAAATTTGAGTTTGATCATCTATCTGCGATAGCAGGGCATGTGTTGTTGCGAGATAGGCCGCGAGGTCAGCACCTGGTGTTTGCGCATAGAGGGGGCCGGGGTAGACAAAATCAGCCGCGAATAAAATTTTTGCATCCCGGTCAAAAAGCGAAACTGAATCGGGGGAATGGCCGGGAGTGTGAATCAAGTCGAGATGACGGCCGCCGAGATCAATGCGCCTGCCAATGGGCCACCATTTGGAAATCCTTACGGGTTTCCAAACCATACCTTCGAGGAACCCACGGAAGAGATCATCGGTGGCATGAAGCACATCATCACGCATGCAGGCCCTTAATACAGGTAGGTCCGGCAAGGCAATATTTTGAAAGCGGTGCAGATTGCCCGTATGATCAAAGTGAAGATGCGAGGGCAAAGCGATGAGCGGAAGTTTTGTCAGTGTTCGCACCACTTCCGAAATGTCGCGCACGCCGGGGCCAGTATCAAGGAGCAGTGCAGTGTGTTGCCCTTCAATCAGATAATTCCAGTTTATCTGATGAAAACGCGGCTCACCGATGGCATGAACACCGGGAGCGATATTTTCAATCGCAAACCAGTCATCAAACCAGCGAACACCTTGGGCCAGCATGTCAGGCTTTCTCGGCGCCATAAAACAGGGATACCACATGCTGGGCTTCGGCGAAAAACAACCAGCGTTCTACCACTGCGGCCAGCAGAATTGCCGGTGCCGCTATAAACGAAAACCACGGCGATAGAATGCAACTTGCAAGCGCCAGCAGCGTGATGGCGAAAAGAATGAATACCGCACTACGCAGTTTCAGCGCGTGCTTGCGGGCGACGGCAAAACCCATTTCCTTCATGATGTAGTTTTCAGATGTGTGCGGCACTTCCCATTGGCGCACGCCTTGGCCCAAACCCGTGGCAGCGGCCATTGTGTGAGTTCTCGCGGCATTGTCGATTGCACGCCAATAGAAAAACTTCAGGCCGATGAGCCAAAGCAGTGCGACGACGGTAAGAATGACCTGGAAAATTTGAAAGCGACCGAAGATGGTCGCAATGGCCGTGAGCAAGGCGCCACCCGATGCCACAGCGAACGCCAGATAAACGGGCACGACCAGCGGATGATTCCAGGCGCGGATGGTTTTCAGGGTCGAATAGATTTTTGCCGTGCAATAAACAGTTATGACGCACATTGCTGCTGTTATTAAACCAAGCGGGCCAATCATTGTTGGCGCATGGACAATGTCCAGCCACGTTGCGCCAAATAACAGTGCAGGAACATAGGTCAGAACAGAGGCCACCCCTTCACGCGAAAGCCACGAGCTGCGCCATTGAGAGAACGCCCGCCAGGCACGTTCTGGATGACCCAGATGGAAGGTTGAAGACAGCAGACCAATTGTGATGAGACCAAGTGCGGTCACGACTGCGACCAACCCGAACACGAAGCTGGAAACAGGGCCATGATTGAATCCAACCAATCCAAGCAAGGCAAGCAAGCCATAACCCGCGCCTGAGGCTGTTGTGAACAGAATGACCGAATAGGCGGGGTTCATTTTGTTAGTGCGCAATCATTTGGAGTTGGATTGGCAGGCCTATCTTTCCCTCTCCCCTTGGGGGAGAGGGAGGGGCCCGCCGCATTAGCGATGGGAGGGTGAGGGGGATCCGGCGATTCAATTGCAAGACCTGCTCCCCCCTCATCCTCCCAAGCTTCGCTTGGGCCCCGCCTGCTCCCCACTGGGGAGAAGGAAAAAATCGCCAACTGGTTGAAATGATCATGCCTTCAGCCTTCGAGCTTGTCGGAAAAATCTTCGAGGGAAGCAATGGTGCCAGAGGGCTTGCCGCTCAAGAACTTGTCGGCCCAGGCAAAGAGGCGGTCCATGGCAGAGCCATCACCCTTGGGAAGTGCAATTGCAGCGGACGTCACCGCATCACGGCGTTTGCGTGGCGGGAGATATTTGTTCACTGGCTTGTAGTCCATCTCTGGAAGCAGATCGAAACCTTCCCGGGCTTTCACCATTTTTGAAACATCCGACTCCGGATCGCCGAGATCACCAAAATGGCGCGCGCCCGTGGGGCAGGCTTTTACGCAGGCGGGAGCACGGTCTTCGGGCTCCAGATTGGTGTTGTAAATGCGATCGATGCAGAGCGTGCATTTTTTCATCGTGCCGTGGCTGTAATCATATTCACGCGCGCCATAGGGGCAGGCCCAGGAACATAATTTGCAGCCGATGCAGGTATCGGGGTTCACCAGCACGATGCCATCTTCGGCGCGCTTGTAGGAGGCGCCGGTGGGACAAACGGTGACGCAGGCCGGCGTCTCGCAATGGAGGCAGGAGCGCGGGAAATGCACCACGCGGGTATCGTCCCTACCCTCTTCCTTGACCTCATAGCCATGCACGCGATTCAACCAGACGCCACTGGGATCGGAACCATAGGGATCACTGTCATTGAGTGGCGCTGAGTAACCTTGCGTGTTCCACTCCTTGCATGAGGTTGCACAGGCCTGACAGCCAACGCAGGTGTCAAGATCGATGACGAGGCCGAGCTTTTTTTGGTTTGGTTGCGGGGTTGGGAGTGAGGTCACTGACTGATCTCCCTTCTGACAAACTGGCCTTCTCCGGCCGTAGGTGGGAGAAGGTGGTCGAAGGCCGGATGAGGGCCCTTCGTTTTCACGCGCTCCAACGCCTGAGTCTGTGTCAAAGAGCCCTCACCCGCCCTGTCGGGCACCCTCTCCCATGCAAGATGTACGGGAGAGGGCGAATATTGAACCATTTCCCGAGTAACGGACAAAGCGATAAAATACATCACTTCCGCCCCCATAATTTTTTCAGAACCGGGAATTGTGGTTCACTCGCTGCCGACTGATCGGCAGCTTTTTCAACCCGCACCTTGAGATCATACCAGGCGGCCTGGCCGGTGACGGGATCGCTGTTGGAAAAGCGGTAGCCGCCTTCACGTTCTGGCAGAAGATCGGAGATCAAGTGATTGAGCAAGAATCCTTTTTTGGACTCCGGTGCGTCGGCGGAAAGCCCCCAAGTGCCGGATCGCTTGCCGATGGCGTTCCATGTCCATACCGTGTCGGGGTTCACGCCACTCATCAGCTTGGCCTGGGATTTGATCTGTCCGTGGTGCGACGTTACCGTCACCCAGTCTCCTTCGGCGATGCCAAGGGCGGTGGCGCGCTCCTTATTCATGTAGAGCCAGTTGCGCCCAAGAATCTGGCGGAGCCAGGCATTCTGCGAACCCCAGGAATGATACATGGCCATGGGGCGCTGGGTGATGGCGTGCATCGGGAATTCCGCTTCAGGGACTAGGTCGCCCTCAAAGGGCGGATACCAGAAAGGCACGGGGTCAAAATAGGTTTTGATCCGCTGGGCGTGTCCCGCAGGCGGCAGGACTTTGCCATGGCCTTGGGCCGCGAGGCGAAATTTCTGCAAGGGTTCGCAGTAGAGCTGGTGAATGATGGGCTCGGGCTTTCCCATGAAGCCCATGAAGGTGGACCAGTCGAGATAGTCCCAGTTCACATGGCGATAATACTTCATGTGGTCAGGCAATTCATAAAACCAGTGGCAGCCGTTTTCGATATAGCGCTGCAGCTGATCGGGGTTGGGAGCCCCCCTGCCCTTGGCTTTTCCATCCCGCCCGCGA
>JAHFPK010000101.1 GCA_023266715.1 Hyphomicrobiales bacterium
AAAATTCATGGGAGCACCTCATGCTGATGGGTACCAACGGGTGAGAATCCGAATAGTTCCAAATACAGATTGTGCGCTTATTTGTATGTTGAAATCAAAAGATTGCAAATTCTTCAATAATTTCAATGTCGTATGGCGGAGACGGAGGGATTCGAACCCTCGATACGCTTAACACGTATGACGATTTAGCAAACCGTTGCCTTCAGCCACTCGGCCACGTCTCCAATGCAGGGGCTTTTGCCGTGATTTGATTGTCGATGCAAGCGCGCGTGACATTTAGCTCACGCTTGCTTCCGGCTAATCCCCAATATTAAAGTTGAGTAATTTAGTCGGTTTTTTCTTGACTCCCCGTTTGGCGGTGCTATCCAGCGGGATAACACTTTCTGGAGCCCCTTTTTTCATGAAGTTCTCCCGCCGCAGCCTTCTCGCGCTTGCAACTCTTGTTGCCCTTCAATCCCATGCGGAGGCGAACGAAACAGTGAATGTGTATTCCTATCGGCAGCCGGCTCTGGTCAATCCCCTGTTTGAGCAATTTACCAAGGACACCGGCATCAAGGTGCGGATCGTATTTGCCGAGAACGGGCTTATTGAACGTTTGGAACAAGAGGGTCCGCTCAGCCCAGCCGATCTTCTGATGACCGCTGATGTCGGCAGGCTTGTTGATGCAACCGACAGAGGGTTGGCCCAGCCGGTTGATCTGCCTTCAATCCTGGACAAGATTCCGGCAAGCCTTCGCGCCACAGACAATCAATGGTTTGGCCTCACCATGCGGGCGCGCGTGGTCTATGCTTCCAAATCCCGCGTGAGTCAGAACAGTTTCACCTACGAGGAGCTTGCCGATCCAAAATGGAAGGGCAAGATCTGCCTGAGGCCCGGAAACCATCCTTATAATCTTGGATTGATCGCAGCAATGATTGCCCACAAGGGCGAGGCGGCGACAAAGGAATGGCTTACTGGCCTCAAGGCAAATCTGGCGATCAAGCCCAGTGGCAATGACGTGTCGCAGGCCAAGAGCGTACTCGCTGGCGAATGCGACATTGCCATTGCCAACACCTATTACATGGGCAAGATGATGACCAATGATGCGGAGCCCGAACAGAAGGAATGGGCAAATTCCGCGCGCATCATATTCCCCTCCTCCGCTGACATGGGCACGCACGTGAATATTTCCGGAATGCTTCTCACCAGGAACGCGCCCCACAAAAACAGCGCTCTCAAATTGATGGAATTCCTGGCAAGCGATGAAGCCCAGCGGCTCTACGCCGATGGCAATTTCGAATACCCGGTAAACCCGTCGGTTCCGGCATCAAAAATAGTTCAAGACTGGGGCACACTCACTCCCGACACGTTGAACATTGCTGAAATTGCCAGAAACCAGAAGACCGCAACCAAGCTGGTTGATGAAGTTCAATTCAACGATTGATTTTTCCAAAATGAAAGGGTCCGCCTGCCCTGCTCCACGCGAACTTCTTTTAGTTCTTTTTGGTTCAATGCAGCGTAAGCCAGTCGCGCGCCTGGCGTTGGGCGTCAGCGACATCAGTCGGGCTCATTTCGCGAGAAATTTCGCGGCGATACTGTTTGGCGCTTTCACTGCCTTTCAGGGCAGCAAGATTAAACCACTTGTGGGCGGCGACAAGGTTTTGCGATACATCGCGCCCGATGCAATATTTCATTCCGATTTCAAGCAGATCTTCTGCCGTGACCGCTGTAATTGAAATCTCCGCTTCGTTTTTTGTTATTTGACGTCCCATTGCAATCCCCATCATTTGCTTTTTTTGCCGGCACCTATCGGCGTGGCATCGCGGGTGACTTTGACACCCGCGCCCCAACGCGGCGTTAAGCGACAGGCTTAAGAAACTTCAAATGAGATGACACGCAGACGTGACGGGCTCATAAGAAAACCCAATGGAATTGGCGGTTTAAATAGATTTTCAGAGATTGTTTACGAAAATGAATTCACCCCCGGTTTACCAGAATTTCTGTTTCCGAACCGGTGTGCAAAACCTGCTAGCGCGTGATCAGGTTAAGTAGGCACCGGTTAACCGTCCGATCACGCTGCCCACAATGAATCGTCGATCACGTTTGTCACTTTAGGTTGGTTCAACCTAAAGCGACCGTGATCTACGGCACGGGAATGGCCAGTTTCATGTAGATCGGGAAGTGATCCGAGCCGGCTGAATTGCCGATGTTTTGGCTTTCAAGTTGGCGAACGCCCGAACCCACAAAGATATGGTCGATTGAAAATTGCGGCAGGGCAAAGCGCGCTGGCCAGGTCGGCAGATTCGTAAGGCGTTGGAAGTTCCCTTGCATGGCAAAAGTCTGCGTCACCCGTGAATAGGGCGTGGCATTAAAGTCACCCATGATGACGATAGGACCGGTAATTGCACTCAACTCGGAAGCCAGCGCCTTGATTTGCGTAAACTGCGCGCGTGAATGGGGAAAACGGGTGGTATGCACGCCATAAATTGAAAGTCCGCCAAATTCAGGACCAAGCGAGGCGCGGATGTACGGCGGTCCTTCCCAAATCATCCGGTCGCCGATTTTGGTCAACGGATATTTGGACAGGATTCCAAAGTTGCAATGGGTTGGATCCGAACACTTCGCCTGGTAGGGATAGTGGGTAATAAGCTGGTCAAAAATCACCCGCTTATTGGGACCGAGTTCCACCAGAACAATAACATCGGCATCCAATCTTTCGATCTCGGCCTTGACCTCATCAACTTTGTCATTGAGAATCCAGGTATTGAAACTGGCAACACTCAATTCGCGCTCTCCGGTTTTGATGATGCTCAGGATCGAAGGGTTGGAACTGACGTAGTAGGGCCACATGCTGTAGCCGGCGAGAAGCCCGATTAACAACACAACGGCAGTTAGAACTTTTCCACGGGGCCAGAGCAGCCCAATGCCGAAGGCCAATACCAAAAAAATGAATTGTGGGGTGAGCTGTGAAAATACGTCAAAGCCCACCCAGAGATGGCCCAGACGGGCACCGGCAAGTCCAGCAAGGCCGATACTCAGACCCAGGATGCAACCGAGGTAGCCACTTTTACGGGCTTTTTTCCGCTTAGCCGCAGCCTTGGCTTCAGGCGTAGCTTTGCGTACGGCCTTTCTTTTCTTGATGTCGTCCACGTAGAATGCCTTCGCTGGGAATCAAAGAAGTCTGCTTTCCATCGGCAGAATCTGTTCTGGTGTACCAAAACCAGGCATTGCTTCAATACGTTTTTTCCACGCTACGATATTAGGATAAGGAGTGAGATCAATCATCGCTTCGGGCGCATAGCGCACGATTGCAAAGATGCCGATATCGGCGATGGTTGGTTTTCTGCCCACAATCCAAGCGGACTTGGCAAGCTCATGCTCGATAACCGCCAAGGCAGCCTTGGCTTCCGTGTCATACATGGTGCGGACTTCATCGCCAAACTGCCGGAAGCCGCGGTTGCGCGCACGCAGACGCAGCAAAGGAACCGAAAGTTTGTCCCATTGCCAAAACAGCCACTCACGAATACGGATTTTTTCAACCGGGGTTTTGCCGTCAAATTTCTTCAAGGTTTCCGACAGGTGTTCGAGGATGGCGGCGGACTGGACCAAAAAGAGCTGGCCATCGCGCAAGGCCGGCACCTGGCCAAAGCGGTTTTTGACCAGATAGTCCGGCTGCTTGTGCTGACCTTCGCGCAGGTTGACGTGGATATAGGAATAGGGGTGGCGGCACAGGGCCAGCATAAGTCCCACCGTGTAGGACGGACCCGAGGTCATGGTGCCATGGAGGGTAAAACGTTGCTTGTCAACGCTCGCGGCGGCTGCCTTGGCAGGCTTCCTGGGCTTTATCTTTACCGGCTTCTTTTTGGCAACAGCCTTTTTAGCCGCTTTCTTGGCTGCTTTAGCCATCGGAATACCCTCGCTTGTCCCATTCGCATAACAAATCTGCACACGGACTATAGCGGAAAATATTCGGAAACGGAAATACTATCTAAGCCTCTGTATTTACTTAGTTAATTCCAAGTTTTTGGCGGAGCAAATCGTTAACGGCCTGGGGATTTGCCTTGCCGCCCGTGGATTTCATCACTTGCCCCACAAACCAGCCCAGCATTGAGGGTTTTGCCACTACAGCGGCAATTTTGTCGGGGTTTTTGGCGATTATCTCATTGACGGCCCGTTCAATGGCACCGGTATCGGTTACCTGCTTCAATCCACGGGTTTCAACAATTTGCGAGGGTGACCCGCCCTCGGTCCAAATGATTTCGAAGACGTCCTTGGCGATTTTTCCGGAGATGGTTCCTGACGTTATGAGGTCCACAATCTCGCCCAGTTGGAGGGAAGAAACCGGAGTAGTTTCAATGGTTTTGCCCTCCTTGTTCAATCGGCCAAAAAGTTCGTTGATCACCCAGTTCGCGGTAATCTTGCCGTCCCTGCCCTTGGCTGTGGCTTCAAAAAAGTCCGACGAGGCCCGCTCCGCAACAAGCACGTTGGCATCATAGGCCGAGAGACCATAGGCGCTCACAAAGCGGGCGCGTTTTTCATCGGGCAATTCAGGCAGGCTGTTTTTGATCGTCGCCACCCAATCATCCGTGAGTTCCAGAGGAAGCAAATCCGGATCAGGGAAGTAGCGGTAATCATGGGCCTCTTCCTTGGAACGCATGGAACGGGTTTCGCCCTTCCTGGGGTCGTAAAGGCGGGTTTCCTGATCGATCTTTCCGCCATCCTCCAGAATGCCGATCTGGCGGCGCGCTTCAAATTCAATGGCCTGGCCCATGAAGCGGACCGAGTTCACATTCTTGATTTCGCAGCGGGTGCCGAACTTGGCGCCGGGCTTGCGCACCGACACGTTGACGTCAGCACGGAGCGAGCCCTGCTCCATATTGCCATCGCAGGTGCCAAGATAACGCATGATCTGGCGGAGTTTGGTGACATAGGCGCGGGCTTCATCGGAGGACCGCATATCAGGCTTTGAGACGATCTCCATGAGCGCGCAGCCGGACCGGTTGAGATCAACGAAGCTCATGCTGGGATGCTGGTCGTGAATGGATTTGCCGGCATCCTGCTCCAGATGCAGACGTTCAATGCCCACTTCAACGGTTTTGCCATCGTCGAGATCTATGGTGACAACGCCCTCGCCAACGATGGGCTGCTTGTACTGGGAAATCTGGTAGCCTTGGGGCAGATCGGGATAGAAATAATTCTTCCGGTCAAAGATCGAATAATTGTTGATTTTGGCTTTCAGACCCAGACCGGTGCGGACGGCCTGCTCGACGCAATACTCGTTAATGACGGGCAACATGCCGGGCATGGCCGCATCCACAAGCGAGACATGATCATTGGGTTCACCGCCAAACTCAGCGGAAGAGCCAGAAAAGAGCTTGGATTTTGAGGTGACCTGGGCATGAACCTCCAGGCCTATGATGATCTCCCAGTCACCTGTTGCGCCCTTTATCCAGTCCTTTGATGCAGCCATGCGCTGTTCGGAAATCATTGCTTTCACCTGTTATTCGCACGCCTTGGTACTGGTTTGGAGGCTCCGGTTCAAGCCCTAGCGTGATCAGGTTAAGTGGGCACCGGTTAACCGTCCGATCACGCGGCCCACAATGAATCGACGATCACGTTTGTCACTTTAGGTTGGTTCAACCTAAAGTGACCGTGATCTAGTGGCTACTCATTTGCTTTCTGCCGCGCTTCTTGCCATGTAAGCTGGCTTTTTGAATCAGCAGGCGCGGAAATGGCAAAAAACAAACCGGATCTTACCACCCTCAAAGCAGAAACGCGCCTCGTTGTGGCGGCACGCGAATATGCCGAACACGGCATGGTCAATCCGGCGGTCTATCACGCCTCCACAGTGTTATACCCCACTGTCAAATCCCTGCGTGATGAAAGCCAGGCCTACAGCTATGGCCGCGAGGGCACGCCAACGTCGCGAGCTTTTGAAACTGCAATTGCCACCCTGGAGGGAGGCCATGACGCCGCAGTCTCGCCTTCGGGCGCCGCCGCCATTTCCACCACGCTCCTGGCCTTCCTGAAAACCGGCGACCATTTGCTGATGGTGGACACGACGTATCACCGGACGCGGAAGTTCTGTGACGGATTGCTCAAAGGCCTTGGCATTGAAACGACCTACTATGATCCCTTGGCTGGCAGTGACATTGCTGCCCACATCCGCCCCAACACACGCGTTGTCTTTTGCGAAAGCCCGGGATCGCAAACCATGGAGGTGCAGGACATTCCCGCCATCGCAGATGCGGCCCACAAGAAGGGCTGTCTGGTTTTCATCGACAACACCTGGTCGGCAGGGTTCTATTTCAATGCCTTTGCGCATGGCTGTGACGTTTCCATTCAGGCGGCGACGAAATATATCGTCGGCCATTCCGACACCATGCTGGGTGTCACCACATGCAGCAAGGAGGCATGGCCGCAGTTCAAAGAGGCCTATTTGCTCATGGGACAGTTTGCCGGGCCTGATGACATGTATCTGGCACTGCGTGGACTTCGCACCCTTGATGTGCGGCTTGAGCGGCACCACCGTAATGCCATGAAACTGGCGGAATGGCTGCGCGGACGCAGCGAAGTGGAAACGGTTCTTTACCCTGCCCTCAGCAATGACCCGGGTCATCGGATTTGGAAGCGGGATTTTACCGGTGCATGTGGGCTCTTTTCCGTTGTTCTCAAGCCAACATCAAGGGAGTCTGTGGCTGCCATGCTGAATGGTCTCAACCTGTTCGGCATGGGATTTAGCTGGGGCGGATTTGAAAGCCTTGTTGTTCCCTTCAAGCCACACCGGACGGCAACCAGTTGGACAGCAATGGGGCCGGCTCTGCGATTTCACATTGGCCTGGAAAACCCTGATGACCTGATTGATGATTTGAAACAAGGGTTTGAGCGTCTCAAAAAGACTTCTTGAAATTCCGGATATAATTCCTATCTCGAATCAAGGAATGGAGGCTTGGATGAACATGTTTTGGCGATTATTTTTAACGATTTCCACGCTGATTGCATTGACCACGGGGAGCATTGCCCAGGAAGCCGACGATCCGGAATTGATCTTCAAAAAATCCACCGTGTTTCATCTCCTGTCGCCTGATGCCAAGCTGGCGACCTATGTGATCGATGATCCCGCAGTCGAGGGCGTTGCCTGCTATTTCACCGTACCTGAAATTGGGGGCTGGGCGGGTTGGGCCGGATTTGCCGAAGAACGCTCGGAAACTTCGTTGGCCTGCCGCCAGGTCGGTCCGGTCAACATCAAGAGTAAGTTTGTCCAGGGTGAAGAAATTTACCGGCAACGGCGATCGCTGTTTTTCAAAAAAATGCAAATCGTGCGCGGCTGCGATGCCAAGCGCAATGTGCTGGTCTATTTGAGCTATACCGATAAATTGATCGAAGGCAGCCCACAGAACTCCACCTCCACCGTTCCCATCATGCCATGGGGAACACTGCCAGCGCCGAAGTGCAGCGATTTTGTTGCAAAATAACTGCTTTCCCCTCGCTCCATTTCCCCATCACCGGTCTTGAACCGGTGAACCAGTCGGGATGGCAAGTATGCAAACTGCGATGAAAGAGACTTGAGGTCAAGTTGATGCCAAACGGATTTCCACCCGGAGATTTCCTGTTCAGCGCCGGTGGTATCAGAGTCCCTCATAGCCGAAAAACTTAACCCAGCGGTCAAGGGGACGGGCAGCCGGCTTGCGGAAGAGAAATTCATAATTGCGCCAGGAGGTTTGAACGCCGATCGACATACCTTGGCGGACTTTCGAGTAGCTGGGAGTCTTGTTTTTGCGCTCATCGGCCCGCTGGGCAAACTTGAGGACGCTTCTGTCCCACTCCGCTCCAACGAACTGCAAAGTCCGCGTGATTTCCTGCTGCAGGTTTTCAACCAGCCTGTCGTAACGGACATAGCAGACACGCTCCGATTCCAGGCTGAACATTTTGAACCATTGGCCCATGGTAAAGTCATAGGCGCGGCAGCTGTCTTCAATCGTTGTGAAATTGTCCATTGCCGCGTTGGCGCCGAAGGCCTGTTTGAAGCAGCTCAGAACGACGTCATAGGGATGGCGGATGGAGAAAATATACTTCTTCCGCGGGAACATTTTCTCGAGAAGCACAGCGTCAGCAGAGAGTATCGGAAGCTTGTCGATGATGATGCCCGCTCCGGCTTTCTTTTTTCGGCGGTCGATCTCGCGGTAATACCGGGCGCGCGCCTTGACCGCGGCATCGTACGGCAAAGGGCGGTTTTCCTCTGCAAATGGCCTCGCGATTTGCTGCAGACTTGCCCAACTCGGAATTTCCTCGAAAGTCTCGATGGCGGGATGGCTCGCGAGGACATTTTCGAGCAGCGTGGTGCCGGAGCGTGGAAAGCCCAGCATCATGAAATAATTGTCACGGTCATCGCGTGGAAGCTCCGGCACTGCCAGTGCCGCTTTTTGCCTCACTCCTTTGATGAAACGGCCGTTGTCGAATGTATCGGTGCGGTACAAAACATTTTGCTTTTCGTACCATTTGTAGGCGACTTCAAATCTTCCGCACTTATCCAAAAGCATCGCCCTGATCTTGCAGATCTCCATTTCGACAGCGCGCGGTATGGATTTTGTGTTTATCTTGTCCAGCAGCTTCAGGCCTTCCGCTGGCGCACCGCGGTTGTCTGCCAAGACGGCCCGGTAGATTGTGCTGACCATCGGAAATATTTCGATCGTCTCTGCGATGTCGCAAAACTGAGTCAAAAGATCGAACTGATTGGCGTCCAGAAGCATGCGGC
>JAHFPK010000102.1:0-7891 GCA_023266715.1 Hyphomicrobiales bacterium
ATGGACATGATGCCGCCGCCTCCATTGCTTTCCCGTGTCCATGGTGTTTGCCGAAACCGGCCGGCTGGTTGCGTGCCAGACAATTCACCTTCCAACTTCTCAAACTTGGCAACAATCCTGTCACGCAAGGTTTCAAACCAATGGCTGGCGGTGATTTTCTCGGCTTCGATTTTGGACATGGCGACTGATTTATTAAGGCTCAAGGGTTGGGAAAGCCAGCGGTTTGGCGGAGCGCCTCTCCGGTGACAATGGCGCAGGCGAGGCTGACATTGAGAGAACGTTCGCCTGGCTTCATAGGGATCAGGACGCGGGCACTCACTCCATCGTGAACCTCTCGGGGTACGCCTGCACTTTCCTGTCCCATCAGGATGATGTCTCCTACGGCAAAATTGAATTGTGAGTAGGGGATTTCAGCCTTGGTGGAGACGAGCACCAGTCGGCGCCCCTGAATTTCTTCATGGAAAGCCTGCCATGATTGGGACCGCCGCACCACAGCGCGGTCCAGATAATCCAATCCGGCTCGCCGGAAAGAAGAATCGGTCCAGGCGAAGCCCGCCGGTTCGATAATTGTGACTTTCAGGCCGAAGCACGCGGCCATGCGAATAATGGTTGCGGCATTGGGAGCAATGTCGGGTTGGAAAAGAGCAATTTCGATCATGATTCTGAAGTTTTAGCCAATCTTTCGGGTGCCTGCAAAAACCCCTGGTGCTGCGACAACACATGGCTAGACAACATTCGTGGCCAATGCCAAAACCGCCAGAACTTATGTGTCAAAGAGGCTTTGTCTCCCAGGCGCAGGCGGGCAACACGAGGGAACAAAAACGTGTCCACAGCGGTACATGCGGATGTAAATCGGCGGGATTTTCTTTTCATAGCGACGGGCGCAGTTGGAGCAGTGGGGGCCGCCCTTACGGCCTGGCCCTTTATCAGCCAGATGAACCCGGATGCCTCGGTTCTGGCCATGGCTGCAATTGAAGTTGATCTGGCACCGATCGCTGAAGGCCAGGAAATTACAATAAAGTGGCGGGGAAATCCGGTATTCATTCGCCACCGCACGGCGAAGGAAATTGAACTGGCGAAATCTGTAAAGCTTGAAGATCTTAAAGATCCGACTGCGCGCAGCGCCAATGTGAAGGATGGCGATCCGGCCACTGATGAAAACCGCGTTGTCGGTGGCAAGGAAGGTTTCCTCGTCATGATGGGAGTTTGCACACATTTGGGTTGCATCCCCATCGGCAATGAAGGCGACTACGGGGTGGTTGAAGGCAACGTCAAATCGGGTGGCTGGTACTGTCCCTGCCATGGCTCGCAGTATGATACGGCAGGGCGCATTCGCAAAGGTCCGGCACCGGAAAACCTGTTTGTGCCGAAGTACGAATATCTCTCCGATACAAAAATTCGCATCGGTTAATTGGGGGCAAGATTTATGAGCGGTCCGTCAAATTATCAACCGAAGAGCGCCTTTGGCAAATGGATGCATGAGCGGCTCCCTATCATGGAGTTGGTTCAGGGCCAGGCACTGGATTTTCCGACGCCGAAGAATCTCAATTACTGGTGGACCTTTGGCGGTATCCTGGCTGTCATGCTGGTGGCACAGCTTGTTACTGGCATTGTGCTGGCCATGCATTATACTGCCCATGTTGACATGGCTTTCGACTCCGTCGAGCACATCATGCGTGATGTGAACTACGGCTGGCTCTTGCGTTATTTGCACTCGAATGGCGCTTCGATGTTCTTCATTGCCGTCTATGTCCATATTTTCCGTGGAATGTATTACGGCTCCTACAAGGCGCCCCGTGAAGTTCTGTGGATGATCGGTGTGCTGATTTATCTCGTGATGATGGCAACTGCCTTCATGGGTTACGTTCTGCCATGGGGGCAAATGAGCTTCTGGGGTGCCAAGGTTATCACCAACCTGTTCTCGGCCATTCCGTTTGTCGGAGAGTCAGTTACGACCTGGCTATGGGGTGGTTATTCGGTTGATAATCCAACGCTCAATCGCTTCTTCTCGCTGCATTACCTCTTGCCATTTGTTTTGGCTGGCCTTGTGGGCCTGCATATCTGGGCGCTGCACGTGCCCGGGAACAATAATCCCACGGGTGTGAATGTCAGGGGCTCACAGGATACAGTGCCGTTCCATCCCTATTACACGATGAAGGATGGCTTTGCGATTGTCGTCTTCATGTTGTTGTATTCGGCATTCACGTTTTTCGGGCCGAATTATCTCGGGGATGCGATCAATTACCTGCCGGCAAATCCGCTGTCCACACCATCACACATCGTGCCTGAATGGTACTATTTGCCATTTTATGCGATTTTGCGCGCCATTCCGAACAAGTTAATTGGGGTTATCGCCATGTTCGGGTCGATCCTCATTCTGTTTGCCCTTCCTTGGCTGGATACATCGCGGGTGCGTTCAGGGACCTATCGACCGATTTTCAAGCAGATCTTTTGGATTTTTGTGGTCGTCTGCATTACTCTCGGTTTTGCTGGTTCCGGACCTCCAGACAACTATTTCCTGAGTCACGAAGCGGCTCCTCCTGATGAATGGCACCTGACCTATAAGCTGGTTGGTCAAATCGCGGCGGTCTGTTACTTTGCCTTTTTCTTCCCCATCCTGCCGCTGCTTGGACTTTTGGAAAGCCCGAAGCCACTGCCGCCATCCATATCTGACGACGTGTTGGCAAAGAAAAAGCCGTTGGTGCCAGCTGAGTGATTTGGGGAAAAAAATGAAAAAAATGCTCAAAACATTCGTTGTTGCAGGCGCTGGGCTTATGCTTCTTGCAGGTGCTGCTTCCGCCAGTGAAGTCCAGAGGGACGCGAAGGCAATTTCCTACTCCTTTGAAGGGCCGTTCGGCACCTTCGACAAGGCGCAACTCCAGCGCGGCTATAAGGTTTACAAGGAAGTTTGCGCGAATTGCCATTCCATGCACTTGGTTTCGTTCCGCAATTTGAGCGAACATGGTGGACCGGGTTTTAGCACTGAACAGGTCAAGGCCTTGGCCGCGACCTTCACGGTGAAGGATGGACCGGGCAATGATGGCGAAATGTTTGATCGTCCGGGACTGCCTTCCGACCGTTTTCCATCGCCATTTGCCAATGAACAGGCCGCGCGCAATTCGAACGCCGGGGCGCTGCCGCCAGACCTTTCACTGATCACAAAATTCAGGCCGGGCTGGTTTGGAACCATTAACCAGCTTTTTAATGGCATCGGCGGCCCCCAATATGTCTACTCAGTCCTGACGGGCTATGAAGAACCGTCGGAGGAGATCAAGAAAGAGCAGCCGGAAGGCAAGCTCTACAATCCCTATTTTGCCAATGGCCTTTTCATTTCAATGCCGCCGCCGCTGACCGACGGGCAAGTTACATTTGACGACGGCGCGCCGAATAAAGTCGACGACATGGCACGGGACGTTTCGGCTTTCCTGGCCTGGACCGCAGAACCCAAGATGGAAGAACGCAAGAGCCTGGGCTTCATGGTGATAATCTATTTGGCTATTCTTGCCTCGCTTCTGTATTTTGTGAAAAAGAAGATTTGGGCCGACCAGCATTGAGCCGAATTGCAATGAGATAATGAACTGGCCCGGCCTTGCGCTGGGCCATTTTGTTTTGAGGGGGTGACATGACCAAGTCCGTGTTGGGAATAATCGGCGGTTCAGGAGTTTATGATCTGCCGCTTGAACGGGCGGAATGGAAAACGGTAGAGAGCCCATGGGGGCCGCCTTCTGACCAAGTGCGTTGCGGCGAGCTCTATGGCTTGCCAGTGGTTTTTCTGCCCCGCCATGGGAGGGGACACGTCTATTCGCCTACGAGCATAAATTACCGCGCCAATATTGACGTCATGAAGCGGATTGGCGTCACCGATATTGTGTCATTGTCGGCGGTGGGTTCCCTGAAAGAGGACCTGCCGCCGGGCATGCTTGTCCTGGTTGACCAGTTTATTGATAGGACATTTGCGCGGGAAAAGTCTTTCTTTGGAACAGGCTGTGTCGGGCATGTGCCATTTTCCCATCCCATATCCCCACTGTTGCAGGATAAGGTCGCGGCAGCGCTTGCGGCGGAAAATATGCCATTCACCAGGGGCGGCACCTATGTGGTGATGGAAGGCCCGCAGTTTTCAACCCTTGCTGAATCCCAACTCTACCGGTCGTGGGGAGCCAGTGTCATTGGCATGACGAACATGCCGGAGGCCAAGCTCGCGCGGGAGGCCGAGATTTGTTACTGCACGGTGGCGATGGTGACGGATTATGACTCCTGGCATGAAGACCATGGAACAGTCGACGTGGCCAAGGTGGTGGAGGTCATGAAGGCAAATTCCGGCAATGCGAAGAAGTTGATTACACGTCTTGCCAAAGACTTTCCCCAGGACCATCCGCGATGCCCCATCGGATCGGACCGCGCCCTCGAACATGCCATCATGACGGTGAAAGAATACCGTGATCCAATTTTGATGAAGAAACTGGAGGCGGTAGCGGCGCGCGTTCTTTGATTGGGGTTCTATTTCCGCTTTGGAATTGCGAGGGCCGTCGATGTTCTGGCGCCTTGCGAAAGTACAAGCTTTACAAAAGGATGGCGCAAGAGCCGCGCCTGCTCTGCAACATCGAAGGCATCCTGTTTCTTGGCACAGGAAATCCGCATCTGTTCCCAGAGTTTGGTGGATTTTTCATTCAATTCCGCACAGGATTTTGTTTGAATGGCTTTGACTTTGGCTTCCAGCGCTGAGGCGCAGGCCAACCATATGCGGCGGTGAGTTTCTTCGTGAATCTTGAGGAAGCTCGAAAACTTTTTCCAATCGGTTTTTGTGGTCCCCTTCAAAGCCGCTTCGTTCTTTAGCTTGGGGAGGTTGATGGTGAAATCAATCTTGAACCTGTAGTCTTCCAAACTGCAAAACTTGCCTTCCATCAACTGGCCCGATTGGGAAGACACGGCCGTTGTTGCGGCGTAGGCCTTGACGCCACCCACGCGCGGGCCTCGCTTGACGAGAGTTGTGTAAATTGCTGCCGGCGTATCACCGTAAATTGTGTAATAGGTATATTTAGTTGACTGGATTGGTTTGCTGATGGCGCTATTGCTTATGGGGCAGGCACATAGAATTGAACCTACTACAAGCAAAGCTTTTTTATTCAACTGAGCCTCCCCAAGGACAAGCGCCCCAACTTGTGGGAACGACCGACAAAAATCAAGGGACAAACGTATATTCACTCCCCCCTTGCCGCAAATCCTCCCGTGCCGCATATTCCATATGGACGGTGAATAGGATGGGAGCCTTCTTTTCATGCGCAGGAATGGCACGGTAAAATTCTTCAATCAGGCCAAAGGCTATGGTTTTGTAACTCCGGATGGGGGCGGCAAGGACATATTTGTCCATATTACGGCCGTGCAAAAATCGGGAATTCCGGAACTTAACGAAGGCACGAAGATCAGTTTTGATGTTCAGGATGACGCCCAGGGGCGGGGTCCCCAGGCGATTGAGTTGCAGCTGATCTGATCCGGCTTTTAGATAGTCTGGAAATGCGCTAGACTAGGGGTGATGGGATAAGGTTTCTTTATATTGTGCTTATGGCGCCATTGGTCGTGGGCCAGGCTTTTGCCGCCGATCAGGCTCACAAGAACTGCTATTGCCGTGCCAATAATAAGCAGTATTCCCAGGGGCAGGTTTTATGCCTGCGCGGGAAGCTTGCGCGCTGTGAAATGAATCTCAATAATCCGTCTTGGAAAATAATCGCTGAGATATGCCCCGAATCACGCTTGAAGTCCTCGCCAACACTGTTCGCGCAATCATTGCCACCTGTGGAACAGCCATTTTTCTGCTTATCGCAAATTTAGACCTGGCCGAGACTTCTCATGCGGAAGGACAGAAGTCGGGCCAGTTTGTCTATTATGTCCTGGCGCTTTCCTGGTCGCCCAGTTACTGCGCTGGGGAAGGTGGTCAAAGCGACAGACAGCAATGCGAGCCGGGGCGCCGTTTCGCATTTGTGGTCCATGGGCTGTGGCCGCAATACACAAAGAGATGGCCTGAGTATTGCAAGACCCAGGAAAACTGGGTTCCGCAGGTGTTGATAGATGGCATGATGGATGTCATGCCATCCAAAAAGCTCATTATTCATGAGTGGAAGAAACATGGAGCATGTTCCGGCCTTTCGCAAGCGGGCTACTTTAATTCCGTGCGGCAGATTTTTGGAAGCGTGAGAATTCCGGCGCGCTATCAATCCCCGCAAGCCCCTGTCACAATTACGCCTACGCAGCTGGTGACGGACTTTGTGAAATCAAACAAAGGTTTGACAGCGGATATGTTGTCGGTGCAATGCGGCAATGCAAAGGACCGGGCGCGGCTTTCGGAGCTTCAGGTTTGTGTTAACAAGGCGGGCAGTTTTGCGGCCTGTGGGGCAAATGAAAAGCGGCAGTGCAGGGCAAAAACCATTGTCATGCCTCCGGTGAAATAGGGTTTGAATGAAGCGTGCGCTTGTCTTTCAGCATATGGACCATGACCATCCCGGCAGGTTCCTGGATTTTTTTGCGGAAGACGGGATTGTTCCTGAAATGGTGCGCCTGTGGGAGGGGCGGGAAATTCCCAATCTTGCCCCCTATGATTTTCTCTTTGTGCTCGGGGGTGCACAGGATACGTGGGAAATTGAAGAACATTCCTGGATGATTCCGGAGAAGGCGGCCATCCGCGAATGGGTGTGGGACCGCGCCAAGCCATATTTCGGCGTCTGTCTGGGACACCAATTATTGTGTGATGCCCTGGGCGGCGAAGTGGCGATGGCGGCCGAACCGGAAGTAGGCGTGTTCGAAGTTTCATTGACCGATGACGGCAGGGACCACCGACTTTTTTCCGGGTTGGAAAGCAGCAATAAAGTCATGCAATGGCACTGGGCAGAAGTAAAGCGGGCGCCCCAGGAGGCCACGATTCTTGCCACTTCGCCAAGAACCGCCATTCAGTCGATAGCCATTGACAGCCACGCCATAAGCACCCAGTTCCATTGCGAATTTACGCCGCAGACCATGGCGACATGGTCGTCGATGCCGCATTATCTGGCTTCATTGGAAAGGCAAAACGGTGAAGGCGCGTATCGCAGATTGATCAATGAGGCGACACCCCTAATGCCGCAGATGGCCAGGATGACCCGGCGGATTTACGACAATCTGATGGTGGCTACGGGGCTTAGAAAGTAAGCCAGAAAACTTCACCGCTGCTTTCTTCCGTATCAAGCCAGAAGAAATTCAGTTTCGGAAATTCGCGCTCGAGAATTTCCCGCCCCGTCCCAATTTCGCAGAGCAGCCCGCCACCCCTGTTCAAGTGCTTCGGGGCCTCGGCCAGAATGCGGCGGACGATGTCCAAGCCATCCCGCCCCCCGATATGGGCCATGACGGGTTCACTGGCATATTCCTGCGGGAAAGCCGCAACCTCGGCTTCTGCCACATAGGGTGGATTGGTGATGATGAGATCAAATTTTTTCTTGGCTAGTGGTGCGAACAAGTCTCCCTTGTGAAGCGAAATGCGGTCCTTCAAATTGTGCTCATTTACGTTGATGCTGGCCACGTCGAGCGCATCACCGGAAAGCTCTGCGGCATCGATACTGGCATTGGGAAATATTCCAGCGGCAAGAATGGCAAGGCAACCGGAACCGGTGCATAGATCGAGGACAGAATTCACGGTCCGGGGATCCTCAATAAGATTGTGGCCCTCGCCGCCAATTAATCCGCTGAACAAGAGTTCGCCGATATATGACCTTGGCACGATCACGCGTTCATCAATATAAAAGGGAACGCCGTGGATGTAAGTTCGTTTTGTCAGATAGGCCGCGGGCTTTCGTGTTGTGACGCGCGCTTCAATGATGTTTTCGAGTTTTTCGCGTTCGGCGGGCAAGAGTTTGGTGTCAAGCCATGG